>DATABW010000296.1:0-4733 GCA_036259375.1 Woeseiaceae bacterium | reverse complement strand
CGACGGCGCTCGGGTTCCTGCTGTCTTTCATGCTCTCATCGGGTTGACGCAGACGACGAAGCCGCACCCGGTTCGGCGCTTTTCGACAAATGCGTGTCGTTTTTCTACAATAAGCGTTCTCCAATTGCCGCGACGATAGATTTGGTGGGGTCTGCGACCACACCCCGCACCTGATTCGCGGCGCCTATTGATCCCGTCGGGCAGTCGCGCCGACGTCGGGCAAAAAATACAACTCGCAACGAGGGGGGAGCATGGCCAGCAACATTACTCCGAGGAAATCCGTCCTTTCGGCGGCCGTCGCCGCGGCGCTGGCTGGCAGCGGCGGCGCGCAAGCGCAGCAGGCGATCGAGGAAATCGTCGTCACCGCCACCAAAAGGGCGGAGTCGATGCAGGACGTGCCGGCGGCGGTATCCGCGCTGCAGAGCGAGGATCTCGAAGAGCTCAACATCAACAGCTTCGCAGATTACGTCCAGTACCTGCCGAACGTGACGATACAGGGCACGGGTCCGGGGCAGAACGAGATCTACATCCGTGGCGCGGCGACGTCGCAGACGATCGTCACGCTGTCATCGGTACAGGGCCTGCAACCGTCGGTGGCGCTTTATCTGGACGAGCAGCCGGTGGCGCTGCAGGGCCGCAACCTCGACATCTACGCGACTGACCTCGCGCGTATCGAAGTGCTGCCCGGACCGCAGGGCACCCTCTTCGGCGCCAGTTCCCAGGCCGGCACGGTGCGGCTGATCACGAACAAGCCGGATCACGACGACCTGCAAGCCGGCTTCGATACCAGCATCTCGAACACCAGCGGTGGCGAGATGAGCAATTCGCTCGAAGCCTACCTCAACCTGCCGTTCACGGACGATCTCGCGGTACGCGTCGCTCTCTACAACGAGCACCAGGGCGGCTGGATCGACAACCTGCTGAACGATCCCGCCAACGGCGGCTGGAACGGCAGCACGGTCGTCATCGACCGCATCTCGGGCGGACCGCTGCCGGACCCCGGGAACATGACGATCCCGGTGCCGCGCAACGACATGCTGGTGGAGAAGGACTTCAACGACGCCACCTACACCGGCGGCCGCTTCAGCGGCTCGTGGTTCATCAACGACGAGTGGAGCCTCCTGGTGCAGCACACGCAGCAGGCGCTCGATACCGAGGGCGTCTGGGCCTACGATCCCAACCTCGAGGGGGAGAGTTCCGTTAACCGCTTCGCTCCCGACGAGAACGAGGACGACTTCGGCCTGACCGCCTGGACCGTGGAAGGCCGCCTCAACATGCTCGAGGTCATCTACACCGGTGGCTACCTGAGTCGTGACGTTTCCTCGACGATCGACTACACCTTCTATACCAACGGCGGCCTGTTCTCGGCCTATTACGTCTGTTACCCCGGCAACGGCACCTATGACGAGTGTTTTGATCCGTCGAAGTTCTACCAGGAAGATACCGAGAACACGCGTGCCACCCACGAGTTCCGCATCAACACCCCGGCCGAGAATCGATGGCGCGTCACGGCGGGCGCGTTCCTCGACAATCAGGAGCTTGCAAGCGTCGGCCTGTTCAAGATCGCCTCGACGGCCAGTCCGTTCTTTTCCAACCTGGCCCGGACGCTGGTCGCACCGCCGGGAACCGAAGGACTCAACACCGACGGCGGCCCTTTTCCGGCCGAGGTCAGTTTCATCAATGACGTGACGCGCAAGACCGACCAGATCGCCGTGTTCGGGCAGCTCGAGTTCGACCTGACGGACGACGTGACGGCCGCGGTCGGCGCCCGCTGGTACGAGGTTGAGGACGAGTACAAGGGATCGACCAGCACCGTGAACATCACGGACCGCGAGCGTGCCTTCGGCATCGGCACGGAACAGGCGCTGCAGGATCACTTCGGCGACGCCGAGGGTTCCGCCGTGTTCCAGGCCATCCAGAGCGGGCAGCTCGACGTCACTGATATGGACGACGATGGTGTGCTGAGCGTGGACGACGTGATCGTCAGGGCGTCCCTGGACTGGCGCCTGAACGAAAACTTCATGGTGTTCGGCACCTTCGCCCAGGGTTTCCGGCCGCCGACGACCAACCGGGTGGGCGGCGGTCTCGCAAACAACCAGGTCAGCCCCGCGTTCCAGGGTTTCCGCATCCCCGTCTCCTCGCAGACCGACGACCTGGACAACTACGAGCTGGGCTTCAAATCGGACCTGCTGGACAGGCGCCTGCGCCTGAACGTCACCGGGTACTACTCGGAGATCAGCAATCTCCAGACGTCACGCTTCGATCCGACCAACATCAGCTTCCTGTGGTTCGCGGACAACGTCGGCGACGCGGAAATCACCGGCGTAGACGGGGACTTCATCTGGCTCGCCGCGGACGACCTGACGATCAGCGGGGCGTTCAGCTTCATCGACACGGAGATCACGCGGCTGGACGACGACCTCGTCGGTATTGCGGCGCCAGTCGGCAGTGAGCTGCCGTACACGCCGAATTTCTCCGGCAACGTTCGCGCGCGGTACAACTTCGACCTGCCGCTCGGCGACATGGGCGACGTGAGCGCATACGTCCGCGGCGGCGTGACCTACACCGGCGAGAGCCTGGTCGGCATGCAGATGGACGCCTACGTCGTCGAGGACACGATGCGGCGTGTTTACCAGGTCGCCGGCTCCGGGCTCGAAATCGAGCGCGAAGCCGACGCGTTCGCCGGCGCTGCACCCGGCACCGAGCTCCTGGCGTTTCCGGGCGGCGAGGTGCCGGGCGGTCGCTACGTACAGGAGGCCTACACGCTCGTGAACCTCGCTTTCGGTGTGGTCCACGACAACTGGTCGGGCGAGGTGTTCGTCGACAACCTGGCCGACGAGAACGCGCAGGTGTACATCGACACGCAGCAGTTCACGCCGCATGTCGTGACAAATCGTCCGCGTACCATCGACTTGCGGCTGTCCTACGACTTCTGAATGGGTAGTAGCGACGAGGCTCATATCGTCGAGGCGCTTGCAGAAGCCCGAAAGCTGATCTCTTCCGCCCGGTTCGCAGAAGCCGAGTCGCTGCTGGAGGCCCTGCTGGCCGACGGCATCGACCATCGTCACGAGCTCGACGCGCGCTACGGCCTCGCGGTGTCCCGCCGCTACCGGAGAGACTACCCCGGCGCGAACCGGGCAATCGACGAACTGCTGGCCCTCGCGCCGGATTACAGCCGCGCGCATCAGGAACGCGGCCACATCCTGCTGGCGGAGAACCGTCCGGAGGAGGCGGCCGGCGCTTACGCAAAAGCGGTGGACGGCAATCCCGGACTGATAGCGAGCTGGAAAGCACTCGCCAACCTGCACGAGCGCACCGGACGCGCTGAACGTGCGCGCGTGGCGTGTGCCCAGGCGGATTACCTCGCTTCGCTGCCGAAGGAACTCCAGGGCGTCATCGACCTGGTTCACGAAGGCAGGCTGCCGAAGGCTGAAAGGCTGTGCCGGCGGTTCCTGAAGCAGAACCCCAGGCACGTCGAGGGGATGCGCCTGCTGGCGGACATCGGGGTGCGCCTCAAGGTCTATGACGACGCGGAATTCCTGCTCGAGAGCTGCGTCCAGTTCGAGCCGGACAACCTGCGCGCGCGCACGGATTACCTGCGCATCCTGAACCGCAAGGGCAAGTTCGAGAAAGCCTTCGAACAGGCGCGGATTCTCCGCGATGCACAACCGGACAACCCGACGTACCGGCTATCGCTCGGCAGTGCGCTGACCGGACTCGGCCGCTTCGAAGAAGGCCTCGAGCAGTACCGGCAATGTCTCGAGACAGCGCCGAACAAATCGGGTGTCCATGTGCTGATGGGCCATGCGCTGAAGGCCGTTGGCAAGCTCGACGAGGCGATCACGGCGTATCGGAGCGCCTGGCAGCTACGGCCGGACTACGGCGACGCATTCTGGAGCCTCGCCAATACCAAGACCTACCGCTTCAGCGATGAAGAGATCCGGCACATCAGGGAGCGCGAGGCCGATCCCGGCGTCTCCGCGGAGGATCGCATTCACCTGTGCTTCGCGGCCGGCAAGGCCTTCGAGGACCGCGGCGATTTCGGCACTTCGTTCGAGTACTATGAACGCGGCAACGAGCTCAAACGGGAACGTTCCGGCTACGACCCGGACCGCACCACCCGGATGGTCGACGATCAGATCGAGGTGTGCACCCGCGAGCTGTTCGAACGCCACAGGGACGCGGGATTCGATTGCCGGGATCCGGTGTTCATCGTCGGCCTGCCGCGTGCCGGCTCGACGCTGCTCGAACAAATCCTCGCCTCGCACTCGATGGTCGACGGCACCATGGAGCTGCACGATATCCTGGCGCTGGCGCAGCGCCTGGGCGGCCGCAGCGCCGAGGATACGCGCCGCTATCCCGCCGTTCTCAATGAGCTCGACGAAGACTACTTCCGCCGCTTCGGCGAGCAGTACATCGGGAACACGCGGGTATACCGCGGCACGGCGCCCCTGTTCGTCGACAAGATGCCCAACAACTTCATGCACATCGGGCTGATCCGGCTGATACTGCCGCGCGCGAAGGTCATCGACGCACGCCGGCACCCGCTCGCCTGCTGCTTCAGCGGCTTCAAGCAGCTGTTCGGCGAAGGGCAGGATTTCACCTACGGCCTTGATTCGATCGGCCGCTACTATCGGGACTACGTGCGGCTGATGGACCACTGGGACGAGGCATTGCCGGGCTTCGTGCTGCGGGTCAGGCACGAGGACGTCGTTGACGACCTGGAGGCGCAG
>DATABW010000295.1:0-2612 GCA_036259375.1 Woeseiaceae bacterium | reverse complement strand
CTGCTGCTGTCCTCCGGACAGCGGCAGCGCGTTGCAATCGGCCGCGCTTTGCTCAGCCAGCCTCGGCTGCTATTGCTGGATGAACCGCTCGCCGGACTCGATCACGAAAGCCGCGACGAGATTCTGGACTGCCTCGACGCGCTGCACCGCGAGCTCGATATCCCGATGGTGTACGTGAGCCACGTGCCGATGGAAGTGCAGCGGCTCGCGGATCACCTGGTATTGCTCGAAGACGGCAAGGTGATTGCCGGCGGCGAAATCAACGACCTGCTGACGCGGCCCGGCCTCGCACTGAGCCGCGCCGACGAAGCGGCCGCGTTGCTGTCCGCCATCGTGCGGCGGCACGTCAGCAGCTTCCACCTGACGGAGCTGGAGGTGCCGGGCGGCAGCATCTGCGTGCCGGCGCAGGAACTCGAGGTGGGCGGGTCGCTCCGGCTGCGCATCCTCGCGCGCGACGTGAGCATCGCGCTCGAGCGCATCGAGGACACGAGCATCAGCAACGTGCTGGAGGCGGTGATCGTCGGTATCCACGAGGACACCGATCCCGCCAACCGCCTGCTGCGCCTTGACGTGGGCGGCACCGTCATCCTGTCGCGCGTCACCTGGCGATCGGTCGAACGGCTGCAGCTCAGGCCGGGCATGCGGGTCTTCGCGCAGGTCAAGAGCGTCGCGCTGGCGTGACCTGCAGAAGCCCGTCTCACGGGCGAGACGGGCCACCCTCCCGTCGCCCGTGATACGGGTCCTACAGGTCGAAGTCCCCGCGGCGGAGGAAGGCGGCGATGCGGTCGGCGACCTCCGCGGACCAGACGAGCCCCGTGTGCGTCACCGGCATCACGAGATGGCGCTTCACGCCGGGAAGGCGGGTTTCCGGGATGCTGACGGTGCCGTCGTTGTCGTCCTCGAAGCCGGCGAGAAGACGACCCCCGCCGATCGACCGGTTGCCGGCAATGATGCCGACTTCCCGGCGCGCGGTGACGGGATCGCACCAGTGAGTTGCCGGATCTTCGAGCACGCCGGCGGTGATCGTCCTGCCCAGCATTTCCTGCCCCCAGCGCCAGCGCCGCAGCTCGCTCGCCGCGCGCGAGCCGCAGAGCGGCGAACCCAGGCATACCACGCGGCCCTCCGGGGCGTCCGGGTGCCGCGCCAGCATGCGCAGGGCGAGCACGCCTCCCAGGCTGTGCCCGACGAGGTGCACGGGTCCCCCGCCTGCCTGGCGCTCCGCGTTTGCAGCAAATTCCGAGAGCAGCGCCGCGTTCTCGTCCAGTCCGACCCGCACCGCCCAGTAGCCGAACAACCTGCCTGCAAAGCCGTGCCGGGTTTCGAGCTGCCGCTTCAGGAAAGTCATGATGGATCCCGGCATCCAGATCCCGGGCACGAAGACGATCGTCCCGGCGCTCACAGGATCTCCTGCAGCTCCCGCAAGGCCTCGCGGTTCGTCCAGGACCAGACCTTCTCCACGGCCTCCGGCAGGCCGAGCCACTCGAAAGCCGAATGTTCCGTCTCGTGCAAGGTGACGTCCCGGGGTTCCGGCAGGCGGAAACGCCATTCGTATTCGACGTTCACGGTGATCCCGGGCGCGTAGCGGTTTCGCCACCGCGGATCGATGACGAACGCGCGCCGGTTTCCGCTGAACGACAACTCGCCTTCGCCGCTGAGCCCCGTCTCCTCCTGCAATTCGCGCGCCGCCGCGTCTGCATGGCTCTCGCCCGGGGCGAGGCTACCGGTCACCGACTGCCAGAAATCGAACGGGCGATGGCGCCTGAGCAGCAGCACGTTGCGGTCGGCAGCGTACACGACGACCAGTACCGACTCCGGGCGGCGAGCCGCCGCTGTCGCGGGATCACCGGCCGAGGGCATGGTTATTCGCTCCGGCGTGCGCGCAGGCGGATCCCGACCTCGCGCAGTTGTTCCTCGGACACATCACCCGGAGCGTTGGTGAGCGGGCAGCTCGCCGACTGCGTTTTGGGGAAGGCGATGACTTCGCGGATGCTGTCTTCGCCCGCCATCAGCATCACCAGGCGGTCGAGCCCGAAAGCGATACCGCCCATGGGCGGGCATCCGTACTCGAGCGCGCGCAACAGGAAACCGAATTTGTCCGCGGCTTCCTTCGGGCCGATCTCCAGCAGGTCGAACACGGCCGATTGCATAGCCTGGTCGTGAATACGAATGGAGCCTCCGCCGATCTCGTAGCCGTTCAGGACGAAATCGTACGCGCGTGACTTCAGTCGACCCGGGTCGGTCTGCAGGTCGGCCGGGTCGTCGACCGATGGCGCCGTAAAGGGGTGGTGCAGCGGCGTCCAGCGGCCCGACTGCAGGTCGCGCTCGAACATGGGGAAATCGACGATCCACAGCGGCTGCCAGCCTGCGGACACCAGGCCGCGGTCTTCGCCGAGCTTCGACCGGAGGGCGCCCAGTGAATCGTGGACCACTCGCGCTTTGTCGGCGCCGAAAAAGACGAGGTCGCCGTCTTCGGCGCCGGTGCGCTGCATGATCCCGTCGACCGTCGCATCCGGCAGGAACTTCAGGATTGGCGACTGCAGGCCCTCGCGGCCCCCGGACGCGCTGTTCACCTTCATGTAGGCCAACCCTTTGGCGCCGAAGCGGGCCACGTA
>DATABW010000294.1:0-3311 GCA_036259375.1 Woeseiaceae bacterium | reverse complement strand
TTGGCTGCCGGCGCGCTGACTACCGCGGGCCGATCTTCTTCGACTGGTTTCTTGAACATTCATCCTCTCCCTGTGCCTCCCCGTGAACTCTCTAGTATTCTCGATGCAAATCCACGACGAAGGTTCGGCACGCACGGACCGGCACAGGGAGAGGATGAATGTTCAAGAAACCAGTCGAAGAAGATCGGCCCGCGGTAGTCAGCGCGCCGGCAGCCAACGAGCCGTCGACGGTCAGGACCCGCAGCGTGTCGGTCATTGGTCCGACCCTCGTCTTCAAGGGGGAACTGTCGGCCGATGAGGACCTCGTCATCCAGGGGACGATCGAGGGCAACATCGCGCACCACAAGAAAAACCTGACGGTGGGCAAGGAAGGCCGGGTGAAGGCGGACATCCATGCCGCCTCGGTAACCATCGAAGGTCACGTGGAGGGTGACATCCACGGAGACGATTACGTCGAACTGGCAAAAAGCGCCGTCGTGACCGGTAATATTTTCTGTGCCCGCATCCGCATGGCTGACGGGGCCCGCTTCAACGGGAGTATCGACATGGGCCACAGGGGCACGTCGGGACAGAGCGTGGGTAATCCCGGAATGGCCAGCCAGGCAAAGCTCGCCGTCGCGGACGACCCCGCCCGCGCACACAAAATTGGCTCTTAGCCAGCCGCTCACGGCGGCGCTCGACGATGACTCCGCCGCCGACGGCAAGCCGCGAAAGCCCGCCGGTCCGGGCGCGGGACCGTCGGTACTTGGTTCGACGATGGTCCTGCGAGGCGAGCTTCGCCTCGCAGAAGACCTCATCATCGAAGGCCGCTTTGACGGAACCATCACGCAGGGCGACCAACGGCTGTCGATCGGCGAGCAGGCGCGCGTAACAGCGACGGTCCACACGGGCTCGGCGGTTATCGCCGGATTCGTGGAGGGTGACGTGCGCGCCTCGCAGACCGTTGTGGTCCGGAACACGGCCACCCTGCGAGGTAAACTGACGGCCCAGCGCCTCTCGCTGGATTTCCGCGCCGACCTCGCGGATGTCATCCTTTCCGGAAAGGTCGCTCGCGGCAGCGGGCGCTGAGCTCATTCAGGCGCGCTAGCGATCCCTGGTGCTCGCGACCGGCGTTCTCTGCGCATTCTCCTCAAACGAGCCGTCTCGCTCCGAAACCACGATCTCTACCCGGCGATTCTGCTGCCGGCCCGCCGTGGTTTCGTTGGAGGCTACGGGATACGACTCGCCCAGCCCGACCGGCTGCAGCCGGTTCGTCGCAATGCCGCGCTCCGCCAGCGCCTCGGCGACGGCATAAGCTCGCTGCATGGACAGCCGCTCGTTGTATTGCTCGCTGCCGCGGGCATCCGTGTGCCCCTCTATGAGAAGGCGCCGCTCCGGCTGGTCCCGGAGGAAATCGGCAATCCGGTTGATTGCCATGGACGCACCGGGTTTGAGCTCGGCCTCATCGGTCTCGAACAGGACGTCATCCAGCGTCAGGACCACGCCCCGCTCCGTTTGCTTCGCCTCGAGGTCGGATAGCTGCTGTTGCAGGCGCCTGTTTTCCTCCGAAGCCGCCTGTGCGGCGGCACGCGCCTCTTCGGCTTCCTGCCTGAGCTGTCTCGCTTCCTCACCCTGCGCCTCGGCCTGCATCCGCGCCCGCTCGACCGCGGCCGTGCGCGCCTCGAGCTGCACGCGCATGCGTTCGGCTTCCGCCTGTTCGATGCGCTCCAGCGCCGTCGCTTCCGCAATCGTTTCCAGCCCGATCTCGGCATTCACCCGGGCCACGTAAGCTTCGTGCAGGATCTCCGGCAGTGGTGCCCCGTTTTCCAGCGCCGTTTCGGCTCTCGAAAGCGCCGCCCGGGCATTCGCGAGCTGCGGCGACGCCAGGTTCTGTGCCATCGGCTGCCGTTCCAGGTTCTGCACGGTGGCGCGCGCCTGCTCCAGTTCGTCGATCCGTTCCGGCGTCGTGCCGCAAGCGGCGAGCGTCATCAGCAGGAGGCTCGCAAACCCCGTGATAATCCGCTGTGCTCTGTTCATCCCGTGTCTCCTTCCATTCTCCGGTTACGGTCGATTTCCTGCCGCAACACCGCAATACTCGCTTCGAGTTCCTCCACGGCACGCTCAGCCTTGCCGGTTCGGGCCTTGGCCGCAGCGAGATCGGCGGCGAGCGTCGCCTCTTCCGCATAGCGCTCGGCCAGGAGCATCTCCTCCTCGGCCACAGCCGCCCGCGCCTTCGCCAATTTCTGTCTAGCGTCATCCAGCGCGATCGGCCCGTACTGCCGCGCACCGGATTGTTCCGCCTGGTTGATAGCGGCTTCGGCTCTCGCGAGGTCCTGGTCGGGCCGCTCGGGGCTGGAGGCGCAAGCCCCGAGCATCGTGAGCAAAAGCAGGCCCGCCGCCACTTTCGCCCGGTCTGTCATTTCAGCTGTCATTTCCAATCTCCCGTCGATGCGGCCCGCGACGCCGGGCGTCGCCGATATCCATGTCGCAGGCCGTCTGTTGCAGACGCCGACAGGGGTGGAAGCAGGTTTTGTGCCAGATCACGGGCCGGGCGCCCGGGGCTGAGCAATTTTGCACGGCCTTTGTAAGGTTTACCTTTCGGCACCGTCCCAGCCCAGCCCCCGCTGGCCGTCAAGGCAATGCCCACGGGGTAGAACCAGGTTGGCACGGTACTTGCTTACTAAGCGGCTAAGACAGGATCGCAGCAGGGAACGTCGCTCGGTCCGGAATTCAAGCAAGGAGGAGGTCCCTTGAAAAATCTGTTTTTGCTGGCCTGGATGGTCGCGCTATTTGGTCTGGCCGCCTGCAACACCACGCGCGGCGTGGGAGAGGACGTCGAGGCAACGGGCGAAGGTGTCCAGGAAGCCGCCGAAGACGTCGAAGAGGACATCGAGAACGAAGGGGCCCACCGTATGTAGTTTACGGGCCGCTTTTGTCTATCCGTCGGGCCCGTGACTGTCCCCAGCTCCCCCCAAAGCACCGCAGTCAACCCGACTTTCTACAAAGGTGGCCCTTTTTATCCTGCGAGGCGATTCCATCCGGAATCGCCTCTTTTTTTTGCGCAGGTGTTTTTCTCTTGGGCAACGAACGGAGAACGTCATGAATTGGGATCAGATCGAAGGCAACTGGAAAAAATTCACCGGCCAGGCCCAGCAGAAGTGGTCCAGGCTGACCGACGACGACCTCGACCGCGTCGACGGCAAGCAACAGGAACTGGAGGGCAGGGTACAGGAGCGCTATGGCAAGACACGTGAAGAGGCCAAGCGCGAAGTGGATGAGTGGCGCCGGTCACTTTCCTAGGCAGGATTCAAACAGCGGGGGCCGCAGACCGC
>DATABW010000293.1:0-7705 GCA_036259375.1 Woeseiaceae bacterium | reverse complement strand
CGAGCGCATGGTGCGTGGCGGGCTGGACGTGGCGCGCATCAACTTCTCCCACGGCACGGAAGCGGAGCAGCGCAGCCGCGTCGAGGCGCTTCGCCGGGCGGCGGAGAAATGCGGCCGGGACGTCGGCGTGATGGGCGACCTCCAGGGCCCGAAGATCCGGATCCGAAGATTCCGCGACGGCAAGATCACGCTCAACGAAGGTGACCGGTTTTTTCTCGATCCCACCCTGGACGGCCGCGGCGGTACGGCGGAGGGCGTGGGCGTTGCCTATGCCGACCTGCACAAGGACGTGAAACCCGGCGACGTGCTGCTGCTGGACGACGGCCAGATCACCTTGAACGTCGAGAGGGTCGAGGGTGAACGGATCCATTCGACCGTCGTGAGCGGCGGTCCGCTGTCGGATAACAAGGGAATCAACCGGCAGGGCGGTGGGCTGTCGGCGCCCGCGCTGACCGACAAGGACCGCGACGACATTCGCATCGCCGCCGAACTGCAGATGGATTTTCTGGCCGTGTCATTCGTCCGCAGCGCGCACGACGTGGACGAGGCGCGGCAACTGCTGCGTGCCGCGGGCGGGCAGGGCCTGCTCGTGGCCAAGGTCGAGCGCGCCGAGGCGGTGCAGCACATCGATTCCATCATCGAAGCGGCGGACGTCGTCATGGTCGCGCGAGGCGACCTCGGTGTGGAAATGGGCTATGCGGAACTTACCGGGCTGCAGAAGCAGATCATCCGGCGAACGCGCCGCAAGAACAAGATCGTCATCACCGCGACGCAGATGATGGAATCCATGATCACGCATTCCATTCCTACCCGGGCGGAGGTATCCGACGTCGCCAATGCCGTGATGGACGGCACCGATGCCGTGATGCTGTCCGCGGAGACGGCGGTGGGGGAGCGGCCGGTCGCGGTGATCGCCGCCGTCAGCGAAATCTGCACGGGCGCCGAGAAGTATGCGCTGACGCGCGGACGCACCTCTCACCGCATGGACGACCGGTTCCAGGCCGTCGACGAGGCGATCGCCATGGCCGTAATGTACACGGCCAATCACCTCCCGGTGAAAGCCATCATAGCCTTGACCGAATCCGGCAATACGACCCTTTGGATGTCGCGCATCCGCTCCGACATTCCGATCTATGCATTCACGCCGCATGCCTCGACCCGCCGTCGCGTTACGCTTTACCGCGGCGTGAACCCCGTGCCGTTCAGGATGGAACACGCCGACCTGCAGCAGCTCTACCAGGATATTTTTGCAACCTTGCTGACGCGCAAGCTGGTGGAAGCCGGCGATCGCGTGATCTTCACCAAGGGCGACCTGGAAGGCGTATCCGGCGGCACCAACGCCATGAAAATAGTCACTGTCACCGGTCCTGCCTGAAATCCCGGCCCGGCCCGTCTGTTAAGATGGTGAGCACGGCAGGCAGACGCACGGATCGTCCCATGGCAGATCGCTTCACAGGCACCCGCAGCTACGTCGCGACCAACGACCTCACGATGGCTGTGAACGCGGCCGTCACGCTGCAGCGGCCTATCCTCGTCAAGGGAGAGCCGGGCACCGGGAAGACGCAGCTCGCGCAGGAAGTGGCGAGCGCCCTCGGGCGGCCGCTATTCGAGTGGCACATCAAGTCGACCACCCGGGCCCAGCAGGGGCTGTACGACTACGATGCCGTCGCGCGGCTGCGGGATTCGCAACTGGGCGACGACCGGGTCCACGACATCGCCAACTACATCGTGCGCGGCAAGCTCTGGGAAGCGTTCGAGTCGGAAGTGCAGCCGGTGCTCCTGATCGACGAGATCGACAAAGCCGACATCGAGTTCCCAAACGACCTGCTGCGCGAACTGGACCGGATGGAGTTCTTCGTGTACGAGACGAAAACCCTGGTCAAGGCGCGGCATCGCCCGATCATCATCATCACGAGCAACAACGAAAAGGAGTTGCCAGACGCGTTCCTGCGCCGCTGCTTTTTCCACTACATCAAATTCCCCGATAAAGAAACGATGGAAAAGATCGTGGACGTGCATTTCCCGTCACTAAAGAAAAACCTGCTGCGCGAGGCGCTGAACGCGTTCTACAAAATTCGCGACGTGCCGGGTCTCAAGAAAAAGCCGTCTACATCCGAATTGCTCGACTGGATAAAGCTGCTGCTCGCCGAGGATATCCCGCCCGAGGCATTGCGCGCCGAGGACTCGACGAAGGCCATACCGCCGCTCTACGGCGCTCTCCTCAAGAACGAGCAGGACGTGCATCTTTTCGAGCAACTGGTGTTCCTCGATCGCAGGCGTCGGACGCAATAAAACTGCGCTCGGATATTCATGCTGATCCGGTTCTTTTTCATGCTGCGCCAGGGCGGCCTGGCGCCGTCCATCACGGAGCTTTTGGCGCTGCTGGAAGCACTGCAGAAGGGTAGCGCGGGCCAGAGCGTGGAAAACTTCTACTTCCTCGCGCGCACGTGCCTCGTCAAGGATGAAACGCGCTTCGACCTGTTCGATCGGATTTTCAAAGCCTGGTTCGACGGGCTCGACGCCACGGTCGGCTCGCTGGCCGAATCGATTCCGGGAGATTGGCTGCGCCGGGAGGCGGAGGCGCTGCTGTCTCCCGAGCAGCGCGCCGAAGTCGAGGGCCTCGGCGGATTCGACAAGCTGATGCAGGCGCTGCGGGAGCGGCTGGAGGAGCAAACGGAGCGGTACGAGGGCGGCAGCAAGTGGATCGGCACGGCCGGCACGTCACCGTTCGGCGCCTGGGGCTACAACCCGGAAGGCGTGCGCATTGGACAGACGGGCGGGAGGCAACGCCGTGCGGCGAAGGTCTGGGATCGCCGCGAATACCGCAATCTCGATGACACCGTCGAACTCGGAACCCGCAACATCAAGGTCGCCCTGCGGAAGTTGCGCCGGTTCGCCCGGGAAGGCGCGGCCGACCAGCTCGATCTCGAGGACACCATCGACAAGACCGCACGCAACGGCGGCATGCTCGACCTGCGCATGGTTCCGGAGCGGCACAACGCGATCAAGGTCCTGCTGTGCCTCGACATCGGCGGTTCCATGGAGGATCACGTCCGGGTTTGCGAGGAAATGTTTTCCGCGGCGCGTTCCGAATTCAAGCATCTCGAATATTTCTACTTCCACAACTTCATCTACGAAAGCCTGTGGAAGGACAACCGGCGCCGTCACCAGGAACGTATCGCCACCACGGATATCACGCACAAGTACGGCGCCGATTACAAGCTGATATTTGTCGGGGACGCGACGATGAGTCCTTACGAAATCGTCTATCCCGGGGGCAGTGTCGAGCACTGGAATGAAGAGCCGGGCGCCGTCTGGATCAAGCGTCTCCTCAACACGTGGCCCAAGGCAATCTGGCTCAACCCGGAGCCCGAGGAACGTTGGGATTACACGCCGTCGATCAAGCTGACCCGCGAATTGATGGATGATCGCATGTATCCGCTGACTCTCGGCGGGCTGGACGCCGGGATCAGGAGGCTGCATTAGCGGCGGCGTGCGCGCGTATGAAGATACATCCGCCAGAGTTGAAGACCGCACTCGTGTTGCCCGGCGGCGGTGCCCGGGGTGCTTTCCAGGTCGGCGTGCTCAAGGCAATAGCCGAACTCCTGCCACCGCGCGCAGGCAATCCCTTCCCGATCCTGAGCGGCACGTCGGCAGGCGCGATCAATTCCGTGGTGCTGGCGAGCAAGGCGCGCCGATTCTGCCTTGCGGCGCAGGAACTCGAGCGCGTGTGGGGGAACTTCTACAGCGGCCAGGTCTTCCGCACGGATTCGTGGACAATGCTGAAGAGCAGTCTTCACTGGATGACGGCCTTCGTGACCGCCGGGCTGATTGGCGGCACCCCACGGTCGCTGCTCGACAACGCGCCGCTGCGGGCGCTCCTGAGCCGAAATGTCCGGTTTCCACGCATACAGTCGTCGATAGAGAACGGTCACCTGCACGCCGTCGCAGTGACCGCGGCCGGCTACAGCAGCGCACGTTCGACCACTTTTTTTCAGGCGCAACCGGCGGTGCGCACGTGGTCGCGGACCCGGCGCGTGGGCGTCCGGCAGGCCCTGCACCTCGACCACCTGATGGCGAGTATCGCGGTGCCGATGATCTTCCCGCCCGTCATGATCGGCGACGAATACTTCGGCGACGGCGCGATGCGACAGGCGACGCCGTTGAGCCCGGCGATACACCTCGGCGCGGATCGCATCCTCGTGATCGGGGTTCGCAACGAGATGGCGGACACGCTGCCGGACCCCGGCGTATCGCGCGGCTTCCCGAGCTTCGCGCAGATCGCCGGTTATATGCTCGACACCCTGTTCATGGACGGCCTGTATACGGACATCGAGCGCATGACGCGCATCAACCAGCTCATCGATTCGGTGCCGCCGGATCATCGCGTCGGACCTCTCGCCAGGATGCGGCCGATCGACACCATGCTGGTCGTGCCCAGCCGGGACCTGCGGGAGATCGCCTACGAGCATCGCCGGGCTATGCCGGTTCCCGTGCGCCTGCTGTTGCGCGGCATCCGGGCCGACAGCGCCAACGAGAGCCGGCTGCTCAGCTTCCTGCTGTTCGAGGAGGAATACACGCGGGAGCTGATCGAGCTCGGCTATGCCGACGCGATGCGGATCAGGGACGAGCTACGCGATTTCGTCAGCGGCGCCGACGTGCCGCGGCTGTTCGCGCCCGCCTGGGTCCGGAAGGACCTGAGCGGATACGACATCTTCGAGCCCACTCCTGCTCCGGAGCCCGCACGCGCCCTCTAGGAGCCCGTCTCACGGGCGATCCGGCGCTGGATGCCGAGTCGCCGAAGGGTTCCTACAGGGCCGTAACCGCGGACCGGGTTCAGAGCAGGAACGTCGCGCCCAACCCCAGGAAGGTCATGTATCCCACCACGTCGGTGATCGTCGTCACCACGACCCCGCCGGCAATGGCCGGATCGATCCGCATGCGCTTCAGTGTCAACGGCACGGCGAACCCGGCGCCCGCGGCCATGACCAGGTTGATCATCATGGCTCCGGCAATGACCGCGCCGACACGCCAATCGTTGAACCAGAAGAAAGTGAAGAGGGCGACCAGCGCCGCCCACGCAACCCCGTTCATCAGTCCGACCAGCAGTTCCTTGCGAAGGATCCTGCGCGCGTTCGCCTTGTCGATCTGGCCCAGCGCGATTGCCCGCGTGATGATGGTCAGCGACTGGGTTCCCGCGACGCCGCCCATGCTCGGCACGATCGGCATGAGCACGGCCAGCAGCTCGATCTTGTCGAGCGTGCTCTGGAACAGGTCGACGACCGAGGCCGCGAGGAAGGCCGTCGCCAGGTTGATCCCGAGCCACACGGCGCGCCGGCGGGCGCTCTTCACCACGGGCGCGAACATGTCGTCTTCCTCGTCCAGGCCTGCTGCGCTCATCAGCGAGTGCTCGGCTTCTTCGCGAATCACGTCAACGATGTCGTCCACGGTGATCCGGCCCACGAGGCGATAGTTTTCGTCGACCACCGGCGCGGAAAGCAGGTCCCGGTTCTCGAACTCCCACACCACCTCGGAAGAACTGGTATGGGCGGGAATGGGCATCACGTCGGAAGACATGACCTGGGAAACCGTCTGCTGCGGGTCGTTCACGAGTACCCGGGACAGGTACAGCGAACCGAGGTACTCGTTGTCGCGATTGACGACGTACATCGTGTCGGTGCCGTCTGGAATGTTGCCGCGCGCGCGCAGGTACCGCAGTACGACGTCCAGCGTGACGTCGGGCCGGACCGTCACGATATCGATGTTCATGAGCCCGCCGGCGGTGTCTTCGTCGTACGAGAGCACCTGGTTCAGCCGTTCGCGGTCCTGCTCATCCATCGAGCGCAGCACCTGCTGGGCCACGGCTTCCGGTAGGTCCGCGAGCAGGTCAGCCAGGTCGTCGAGCTGCATGCCCTCGGTGGCGGCGATGAGGCGCTCGGTCTCCATGCCGCTGATCAGGCTGTCGCGCACTTCCTCGACCAGCTCGACCAGGACGTCGCCTTCCCGTTCCGGCTCGACCATTTCCCAGATCAGCGCGCGTTCCGCTGGCGGGAGGGACTCCAGCAGCCGGGCGAGCTCGGAAGGGGTGAGGCTTGCGATCAGCATTCGCGCCGAACGCATGCCGCCGCTGCCGAGCTTGTCACGCAGCAGTTCGAGCGTGGTTTGCGTTGGCTCTCTGGGTTCCATCGGGAGTCCGGCCACAAAAGTTTGCGCAGTTTACCGCGGAACCGCATGCGCCGTAGGAGCCCGCTCCCGGCGTCCGCGTCGACTTACTTGTGGTCGGTCGGGCGTAAAGACGTTTCGTTGTGGCGGGTGAGTACCGGCTCGTGATGCTGCTTTAGCGCATTCGCCAGTTTTTCCGCCATGTAGACGGAGCGGTGCTGGCCGCCGGTGCAACCGATCGCGACTGTGAGATAACTGCGATCGAAGCTGACGTATTCGGGAATCCAGCGCAGGAGGAAAGCCAGGATGTCCTCGTACATCTGCGTGAACGAGGGTTCCGCATCGAGGAATCGGCTGACCGGCTCGTCATGGCCGGTCAGCGCCCGCAGCTCCTGCTGCCAGTAGGGATTCGGGAGGCAACGCAGGTCGAATACGAAATCCGCGTCTGCCGGTATGCCGTGCTTGTAGCCGAATGACTCGATCAGCACCGACAGCATGTTGCGTTCGCGCGGCCCAAGGCGCCGCCTGATCGCATCGGCGAGCTCGTAGACGCTGGTCCGTGACGTATCGATGACGAGATCCGCGGCATTGATGACCTGGCCCAGGAGCTCCCGTTCTTCCTCTATTGCGGCGCGGAGCTCGATTCCATCACGGTCCAGAGGATGCCGCCGCCGTGTTTCGCTGTAGCGTTTCAACAGGATTTCGTCGCTCGCCTGCAGGAACAGGAGGTCCGTCTGCACCTGGTTGCTGCGGAGTCCGTCGATAAGCGCGGGAAGCGCTTCGAGATCCTGCTGGCGGTTGCGCGCGTCGACCCCGACTGCGACTCTTACCGGAGACCGGTCCTCGATGCGGCTGACCTCCCGCAGCAGCGATGGCAGCAAAGCGGCCGGCATATTGTCGATGCAGTAATACCCGAGATCTTCTAGTACGTGCAGCGCCACGCTCTTGCCGGATCCGGAAAGGCCGCTGATGATGATCAGCCGCATGTCTTCCCGCGGCACGGCCGGCGATGACGCGTTATCCGCCTCAACCATGCCGCACGCTTCCCAGCGCGCTGCCGTCCCCCGGCCGGGCGGCTTGTAGCCGGCGGTACAGCTCGTCGCTGGTACGCGAAGCCCGCAGCTGGGCGCACACCCGCGCATCCGAGAGTATTCCGGCAACCTGCTCGATCGTAGCCTGGTGTTCCGCGTTCATGATCTCAGGAACCATCAGGCCGAAGACCAGGTCGACCATCTCGCCGTCCGCTGCGTCGAATTCGATCGGCGTCGCCAGCTTGATCACGGCTGCGTGCTCCGCATGGATGCCGCTTACCCGGCAGTGCGGAAAGGCGATACCTCGTGCCAGGCAGGTGCTGCCGAGCCGCTCCCGCTCTACCAGGCGCGCGAATACCTGTTCGCTCGGGATCTCCTGTTCGGCCCCCGCCAGCAGTTCGCTCAGGATTTCCAGGCAATGCTTCTTGCTTCGCGCCTGCACATTGCAGGCAACGCATTCGGGTTTGATGAGTTCGGGCAGAATCAAGGGGGTGCGGGAGCCGTGCGGGCCG
>DATABW010000292.1:0-7295 GCA_036259375.1 Woeseiaceae bacterium | reverse complement strand
GCGGGAGAACCTGCTGCGGACGCAGTCGCAATGGCCCCTGGAGAGGCTGACGGCAGCCGCCGCCGAAATCCGCGACGAGGGCTTTGGCGACGTCATGACGTATTCGCCGAAGGTGTTCATCCCGCTGACGGAACTCTGCCGGGACGTCTGCCATTACTGCACGTATGCCAAGACGCCGCGACGCGTGCGCGAGCCCTATCTCGATCGCGAAAAGGTCCTGGAGATCGCCCGCGCCGGCCGCCAGGCCGGCTGTCGCGAGGCGCTGTTCACGCTGGGCGACAAACCGGAGCTGCGTTACCAGAAGGCCCGTGACGCGTTGGCCGTTCTCGGTCACGAGACCACCCTCGATTACCTGGCCGAAATGGCCGAGCTCGTGGTTCGCGAGACCGGGCTATTGCCGCACCTGAACGCCGGCAACATGTCCCCGGAGGATTTTCGGCGGTTGCGCCCCGTCGCGCCGTCCATGGGCATCATGCTGGAGAGCGCGTCCGAGCGGCTCTGCCGCCGCGGCGGCCCGCACTTCGGATCGCCGGACAAGGCGCCGGCGATGCGCCTGGCCACCCTTCGCGCCGCGGGCGAGGCGGCGGTCCCTTTCTCGACCGGCTTCCTGATCGGCATCGGTGAAACCCGCGAGGAACGCGTCGACAGCCTCCTCGCCTTGCGCGCACTGCACGAGGAATTCGGGCACATCCAGGAAGTCATCATCCAGAACTTCGTGCCGAAGCCGGGCACGAAAATGGCGAGCGCGCCCGCTCCGTCGCGAGAGGAGCTGTTGTGGACGGTGGCAATGGCCCGGCACGTTTTCGGCCCCGGCATGAGCATACAGGTGCCGCCGAACCTGAACCGGGCGGAGCCCGGGGAACTGATCAGGGCGGGCATCAACGACTGGGGCGGCGTCTCACCGGTCACGCCGGATCACGTCAACCCGGAATCGCCCTGGCCGGAGCTGGCACAGCTTGCGAACCTGACGGCGGCGTCGGGCAAGACGCTGGTGCCCAGGCTGACCGTGTACCGCTCGTATGTCGAAGCGCGGGACCGCTGGATCGATGCCGGGCTCGTCGGTGCGGTATTGCGGCATGCCGACAGTGACGGCTACGCACGGGACGATCATCGACAGCCCGAATGGGCGGTCGGCGCGAATGTCGTGCCGATTAACCGTCCCCGCGCCGGGAGGCCGGACCGGCTGCGGCCGGCGCTGGCGATGGGCAGCGTCCTGCAGCTCGCCGGGGAAGGACAACGGCTGAGCGAGCGCCAGGTAGAAGTTTTGTTCAGGGCCCGCGGCACGGCTGTCGATGCCGTTTGTGAAGCAGCGGACGCGCTGCGCCGCTCCGTTGCCGGCGATGAGGTCACCTACGTCGTCAACCGGAACATCAATTACACCAATGTGTGCCTGTATAAATGCACGTTTTGCGCGTTTTCCAAGGGCAAGACGAGCGAAGACCTGCGCGGCCAGCCGTATGTCGTGGATCTCGAGGAAATTGGCCGGCGCACGGCTGAGGCCTGGGACCGCGGTGCGACCGAAGTCTGCCTGCAGGGCGGCATACATCCGCGCTTTACCGGGCGGACCTACCTCGATGTTTGCCGGGCGGCCAAGCGGGCGGCTCCCGACATTCACATCCATGCATTCTCGCCGCTGGAAGTCGATCACGGGGCGCGCACGCTCGGGTTACCCGTCCACGAATTCCTGGCGCAACTGAAGGAAGCGGGCCTGGGTACGCTGCCCGGCACGGCGGCGGAAATCCTGGACGACGAAGTGCGGCAGGTGATCTGCCCGGACAAGCTCGGCACCACCGGCTGGCTCGGGACCATTGCCGCCGCGCACGGGGTCGGGCTCCGAACGACGTCGACGATCATGTTCGGCCACATGGAGCGTATCGAGCACTGGGCACGCCACCTGCTGGCTTTGCGCGACCTGCAGGAGAGAACCGGCGGCATCACCGAGTTCGTGCCTTTGCCCTACGTGCACATGGAAGCGCCGATGCACCGCCGCGGGCAATCGCGCCCGGGCCCGACCTATCGTGAGGCGGTGCTGATGCATGCCGTCGCCCGGCTGGTGCTGCATCCGTTGATCCGCAACATCCAGGTCTCCTGGGTGAAGCTTGGCCCCACCGGAGTAGCGGATTGCCTCAACGCCGGCGCCAACGACCTTGGCGGCACGCTGATGAACGAATCGATATCGAGGGCCGCGGGAGCGAGCTTCGGGCAGGAGATGCCGCCCGAAGCCATGCACCGGGCAATCACGGAGATCGGCCGGGTCCCCGTGCGGCGTGACACCTTGTACCGGAGTGTGCCGCCGGAGCGGATCGCGGCAGCGTGCGGTGCCGCCCCGCTGCTGGCCGTGAAGAATGCGAGCGCTCGGGAGTATGCGCGGGCGAGCGGGCGCTAACGGTGCATCGCCCCACGCCGCTCATCGAATCGCACTGCCTGTACTGCGCGTAAACGCGTCAGCCCAACAGATCCCGCCGGAGACTGGAATGCCGAAAACGCCCTTACTTTTCCTGCTGGCCGTCCTGGTCGGCACACCCACCATCGGAGTGGCCGACGGCGAAAGCTCCAACACGATCGTGCGCGCCGGCACCTTGCTTGCCGTGCCAGGGCAGGAGCCCGAGCGCGACCGGATAATCCTCATCCAGGGCGGCGTCGTTGCACGCATCGCTTCGGCAGCAGAGGAATCGTCCATTCGTCAGCGGCTCGATGGCCCCGTTCGCGTCATCGATCTGTCGGACAAGTTCGTAATGCCCGGCTTTATCGATCTGCACGTACACCTTACCGGACAGGCCGGCTCCGGCTCGAAACTCGATTTCGTAACGAAAAGCGACGCGCGCTTTGCCTTGACTGCCGCCATGTACGCGAAGAGGACGCTGCTGGCCGGCTTTACGACCGTGCGCAATCTCGGTTCCGACGGCAACGCCATGTTCGCGCTGCGCGATGCCATCAAGGCCAACGAGGTTCCCGGACCGCGAATCCTGGTAGCCGGTGATTCGATATCCGCCACAGGCGGCCACGGCGACGTGCATGGTTTCCGACAGGAAGTGCTGGAGGTGCTGCCGTCCAGCGGCATCTGTGACGGAGCCGATAGCTGCCGGGCAGCCGTACGCCGGCAGGTAAAACGGGGAGCCGATGTCATCAAGGTGACTGTAACGGGCGGCGTGCTCAGTGAGACGGCCGCAGGCACCGGCCAACAGCTCACGGACGAGGAACTGCGCGCCATCGCAGAGACTGCTCATTCCCTGGGCCGCAAAGTCACTGCTCATGCTCACGCCGCAGAAGGGATAGAGGCGGCGCTGCGCGCCGGCTTCGATTCGATCGAGCACGCCATGTGGGCCGACGAAGACACGATGCAACTGTTCAAGGAGACCGGTGCCTGGCTGATTCCGACGGTGTACCCGATCACCGCGGTCGGCGACACGCCGGAGAAGATCAGGCAAGGCCCGCTGAAGGACCTTCCCGCCCCGATCATGGAGAAGCTGCTTCAGCTCGGGCGCCAGCCGAAGGAGATGACCGCCCTCGCCTACGACATGGGCGTAAAGATTGCGCTGGGCACTGATTCCGGCGTCTCGCCGCACGGCGAGAACGCGAATGAATTCATCGAGTACGTGAACGCCGGAATGTCGGAAATGGAGGCCCTGGTTGCCGGAACCGTAAATGCCTCGATCGCCGGCGGCTTCGATGACGTAGCGGGTTCACTCGAGCCCGGAAAGGCCGCAGACATCGTGGCAATGAGCGGCAGTCCGCTCGAGGACATCCGGCAGGTATTGCAGGTCGACTTCGTGATGCGTGACGGTATCGTCTTCAAGGAAGCCGATCGGACGCAGCGATGATGCCGGCGAGGTCCCGGCCGGACGTCAGTAGTTGATGTTCGGATTGCCGCCCGGGTAGATTACGCCGGCGACGAGCATGCCCGCGGGATCGTTGCACTGCAATGAGTGAAGCTGCTTGGCGGGCAGGAAGATGAAATCCCCGGCGCCTACTTTCGCCTTCAGGTCTTCGGTCCACATCATGCCGTTGCCGCGCAGGACCACGAGGGTCTCTTCATACAGGTGGCGGTGCGGGGCCGCCTTGGAACGGGGGATGGTGCCTATGAACTGCGTCACCAGCTCGGAGCCGGTAGCCTTGTTCACCAGCAACTGGAACGTCCGATCCCCCATTTGCTGCCGCTTCGACTGATCGAATGGAACCACACGATCCGGATGGGCCGCATCGAAGCTGTCGTGCATCGGCCTGGTGAAATCCGGCTCCGCTGCCTGGGGACAGACCGCCAGGTAAAGGGAAATCGATTCTTCGCCCGGATTGTCAATGCGAAACGTCTCCCGCGGCCGCACATAGATCCCCGATTCCGGCGCCAGTGGAAAGGACCGGCCGGAGATCTCGATCCGGCCATCGCCCGCAGTGGCCAGCAGGACGACATCCGCATCGCCGAAGGCCATCACCGGCGAATGCCCCCCGCTCACCTCCAGGTGGAAAAACGACTGGTATTTTGCGCCGGTCGCGGCGGTGACCAGGGCCCGCCAGCGGGTATTGCCACGCTCGCTTGGCGCGATGCCGGAAACTCTCCCGACGTAACAGGCTCCGTTCAGTTCGAATCGGCCGTCCCTGTCATGGATGACCGTGGTAATGCAGCGGTTTGCCTCGCTGTCGGGGTCGTCCTCGTCGTAGGTATCCTTCAGGTTGTTGTGAGCCCCATCGCAGAACGGCCGGACTTTCGTGTGCTTGCAGCCGCAGAAGAGTATCTCCCCGTCTGCTTCGGTCGCGGTGTAGCGGACCGGCTCGAATTCAGTGCCCCGGTGCGAGCCGTCACAGAAAGGCTGGTTGGCGCTGCGGCCGCAGCTACACCACAGGTAGGTTTTGCCGGGTACCGGTTTGAAGTAATAAGGTTTGTAGCGGGCTATGCGCGGACGCTGGCGCTGTTGTTCCATCTCGAGGATACCTGACCGTTTTTCGAACCCCGGCCGTCAAGGGTCGATCTGCAGTTCTAACGAAATTTCAGCCTTTGACCGAGAATACAAGCAGGTGATCCGTCGCGCAGGGCGTTTTAGAGTGTTTGCCCTATTAAAGCAGCGGCGCGAGGTCCCTTTTTCATCAAGCGCTTGTTAATGTTGTGCATCAAAAAATGAGCTGTCGACCCGGTTCTGGCCCCGGTCGAGAGCATATCCAATAGACACCTGCGAGAGAACACTATGCTTCCAAGGCGGCTCCTGCTTTGCTTATCCTGTGCGATCATTCAGCTCACTTTCCCCGCGCTGAGCGCTGCATCCCTCCTGATCGAGAACGTCACACTGATCGACGGCACCGGAAAGCCGCCGGTGAGCGAGGCCTGGGTTCACGTGGACGGGGAGCGGATTACGGCGGTCGGGCGCGCCGGTGTGCGACCGCCCGCCGCCACCGAAACCATCGATGCGGCCGGCAAGTTCCTCATACCGGGTCTCGTGGACATGCACATCCACCTGAGCGGGGGTCCCCGCGGCGAGCGGAGCGCGGATCGCGAAGCGGGAGAACTGGCTTTGCACGGCTATTTGTATTCCGGGGTAACCTCCATTTACGACGCCGGAAACGATCCTGAATACATCCTGAGCTTGCGCGAGGACGAACGATCGGGAGAGCTGGTCGCGCCGCGTATATTCTCCACAATCGGTACCGTTACCTATCCGGAAAGCCATGGCTCGGGAGGGGGCGCGACGCTGGTCGAAAGCTGGCCCGAGGCCAGGAAAAAGCTGGACGAGCACATTGCCCGCAAGCCCGATGTCCTGAAGCTCACTTACGAGGAGCGCGGCTGGGGATCCCGGCCGATGATCCCGAAGCTGCCGATCGACCTGCTTCAGCACATTGTTGAGTATTACAACGACCACGGCATTCGCACCACGGTACACGTGTCGGGAGAACCGGCTGCGCGAGACGCGATTTTTGCCGGAGTGGACACCCTGGCTCACCCGGTCATCGTCGGTCCCGTCAGCGAGTCGTTTGCCCGCCTCATGGGGGCGAAGAAGATCCCGATGGTGACTACGCTGACGATCGGCGAACGGTACAGTCGGCTTGCCAAACACCCGGAATACCTGGAGCAGCCGCTCTACCAGGCCGTGCTGCCGGCCGAGGAAATCGAACGCCTGCAAACCGAGGTGAGCCAGGAATATGCCGACCGGAGCTGGACCTGGTGGATGGAGATCATGACGCCGATCGCGCAGGAAAACCTCCGCCAGATCCACGAAGCGGGCGGAGTGCTGGTGCTGGGAACCGATCAGTCCACCGGTCCCGACGTGCACCGTGAAATGGAGCTCCTTGTGGATGCCGGTATTCCCCCGTTGGACGTGCTTCGCATTGCCACACTGAACGGCGCCGTGTTCCTGGGGAAAGCGGAGGAGCTCGGCAGTATCGAAGAAGGGAAACTGGCCGACATGGTGCTGCTCGAAGCCGATCCCGTTGCCGACATCGATAACGCCAAGCGCATCGATACCGTGATCAAGAATGGGCGGATCATCGATCGCTCGAATCTCGATCTGCCGGTCAATCAATAACAGCACGATCCCCGACATTCCTGGAGAGACGCCCCGATGCCGCGATCTGTTGCCGCTGCAGCCGCCCTGTTTGCATGTTCCGTGATACTGCCCATTGCTTCGACTGCCGTCGCGCAGGAGGAATGGGTACCGGGTAGCAGTTACGATCCGCAGATTCCCACAATCGAGTCCGTCCTGGGCTTTGAACCGCCGGCGGCATTTACCAGCTTTTACGAGACTGAAAAACTCCTGCAGGCCTGGGCCGAGTCATCCGATCGGGCGCAACTCATCACGTACGGCGAAGATTACGAGGGCAAGAAGCTGTACCTCCTCGTCGTCAGCAGCCCGGAAAACCTGGCAGCTCTCGAAACGCATCTCGACAGCCTCGGCAAGCTCGCTGACCCGAGGACGCTTGCCGAAGGAGAGCTGGACGGGCTGATCCGCAATACGCCCGCATCCGTAATGATCTCGACCGTCGACACGAGCGAGGCGTCGTCCGTAGAAGCCATGCAGATCGTCGCCTACCAGCTCCTGGCAGGCACCGACGAAAGAACCAGGCGCATTCTCGACAATGTGCTGACGTACATCATCCCGGTGGAGAATCCCTCCGCGAGGGAACGTTACGTTTCGTGGTACCGCACCGTGCGGAGCAACATCCCGAAGGCTGATCCGAATGCAGCCGAACACAACGAACCCTGGGGAGTAGGCAACGACGCCAATCATTACCAGCTCGACCCCAATCGAGACATGGTGCCGCTGAAGATGCGGGAGGGACGCGCCAAGGTAGCGATGATCCGTCAGTGGCAT
>DATABW010000291.1:0-8377 GCA_036259375.1 Woeseiaceae bacterium | reverse complement strand
CAACGAGGCGCGCGCCGCTTCCGCCATTTCGCCCTGGCCGCCGGCCACGACCTTGTAATGCTCGATGGCGGCAGCCCGGTTGCCGCGTTCCGCGGCGATATTGCCGAGCGTGAAGTGCGCCGGCGCAGTCGGCAGCAGGGTCAGGCTCTTCTGCAGGTCCCGGACCGCGCGTTCCTCGCGGCCGAGCTCGTTGTTCGCGAGCCCGCGCTGCAAGTAGTAGTAGAAGAAGTCGTCCCGGCGTTCGATCGCCTCGTCATAGCTTTCGACGGCCTGCTCGTAGCGCCCGTCCACCAGCCGCGCGTCGCCGCGCAAGGCGTAGAAGTGCGCTTCCTGCGGCAAGATGGCGATAGCCTCCTCCGCTTTCTCCAGGGCGAGATCCGCGTTCTCGTCCACGAGCGCCTTCCGCCCTTCGTCGTACGCCTCGTACGCCGGCAGCACCTTCCTCGTCTCTTCCATCGTTTCGGCGAAGCGGTCGTCGCCGATCACGCCCCCGGGCGGCAGGCTCGCCGCCGTCTCGATATTCGCCTGCACGCGAGCCTCCGAAGGCGGATGCGACGAAAAGAGACCGGCGAGCCAGTTCTTTTCCGTCTGTTGCTCTTCGCTGAGGGCGACAAACGTCTTCTGCAGCGCCACGGCGCCCTGCGGGTCGTAGCCGGCTTCCGACATGTATTGCATGCCGTAGTAATCCGCTTCGAGCTCGGCGTCGCGGCCGTATTTCATGCTGACGAGCTGCGCGCCGACATTGGCCCCGAGCACGGCCAGCCGCCCATAGTCGCTGTCGCTCGTCGCCACGGCAGTGCCGAGCACCAGCCCCTGTAGCAGCATTCCGCGCTCCATCTGGTTCGCCGAGTGTCCGGCTGCCGCGTGCACGATCTCGTGCCCGAGGACCGCGGCCAGTTCGGCTTCGGAGCCGAGCTCTGTCAAAAGCCCGCGGTTGATCGCGATCTTGCCGCCGGGCAAAGCCCACGCGTTCGGCACCGAGTTGTTGAGCACGACGAATTCGTACGGCAGTTCGCGGTCGCTCACGGCCGCGAGTTTCTGACCGACGCCTTGCACGTATTCCGTCAACTCCGGATCGATGTCGTACTGGCCGCCCTGCGCCTGCTGCATGGGCGCATAGTTCTGCTCGCCCATCTGGATCTGGCGGTCCTCGCCGATCAGCACGATCTCCCGCTCGCCGGTAACGGGGTTGACGGCGCAACTCCCGGCGAGTGCCAGCGTCAAAATGAAAGCGGAAAGGCGTTGTTTCATAGCGGTCATCCTTAAGGGGCCGCTGGCTAATCGAGGCAGCTTCATTATATCGCTGTAGGAGCCCGCATTGCCGGCAAACCCTACGGTGCCGGTTTCGAGGTCAGGGCTTCGAACGCCGGTGACATCTGCTCGCCGAAGCCTTCCTCCAACCGGAGCTGGAAGTAAGCGGCGATGCCTTCGCGTACGGCGAGTGCCATGCCGTCCTCGGGCCCCAGGACCAGCAGGGCGGTCGCCACGGCATCGGCGAACGCCGCCCTGTCGGCGACCACCGTCACCGAGGCGAGGTTGTGCGTGACGGGGCGTCCGTGCCGCCCGTCGATCAGGTGGGAATACCGCTGCCCATCGTGCACGAAGTAGTTGCGGTAGTCGCCGGAGGTGGAGACAGCGCGATCGGTCAGGCGCACCACCATCTGGACGTCGCCGCCGTTGTCCGACGGCTTTTCTATCGCGATCGCCCAGAGCTCGCCCTGCGCGTTACGGCCGCTCAGTCGGAGCTCGCCGCCCAGCTCGACCAGGTAGTTCCCGATCGCCAGCTCGTCCAGCAACCCGGCCACGCGATCGACCGCGAAACCCTTCGCCCACGAGGAAAGGTCGATGTAGACGTCCGGCCGGTCCTTCCTGAGCGCCGGCCGCGAGCAATCGGCGTGCACTCGCCGGTACCCCACACGCGCCTGTGCCGCCGCGATTTCGGCGGGTGCCGGGGGCGCAAGCTCGACGGTTTCGGGGCCGAAGCCCCAGAGATTGACCAGCGGCCCGACGGTGATATCGAAAGCACCGCCCGTCATCTCGCTCAACTCGTGCGCCGCTGTTACCGCTTCGCAGACGCTGTCGGAAACCTCGATCCACCCGGTGGAGTCGCTCGCGTTGAACCTCGACACGTCGGACTCGACGATGTACGTCGACATCGCTTGTTCAATCCCGGCGATCGCGCCGTCGATCCGGCGTTCGAGCAGCGCGCGCCGCTCCGCCGTCAAGGGTTCGGCGATTTTCACGCTGTAGCGCGTGCCCATCGCGGAACCGCTCAGCTCGTACTCGACCGCCGATTCCCGTTTCCCGCAGCCTGTGATCGCCACGCAGGCCAGGACGGCCGTCGCGAGCTGGTATAGGCGCATTGATGGTCGACCCCGTGCGGCGAGCGACCTTGTACTGTAGTCGATGTCGCCAAATGGATACAGTAGGAGCGCGCATTGACTCCGACCGGCCTGGCCGTCGCCTTTCGGGCGCGCGGCGCCGGTCCAGATCGGCAATCCTGCCGATCTGTGCGGACAATCCCACATGGCGTCCGGTGACATAGCCGGCGAAGCGGGCTTTTGCGGCCGGGCCGGCCGGCGGTGTCGGTCTAGAAAGCCTTGGTAACGTCCAGGAAGAAGCGCCGCCCGTACCAGTCGTACTGCGAGTAGAACGCCACCTGGCCGAGAACGGACACTTCGGAGCCCGTGGTGTAGGCGCTCATGCGTGGCGGCTCCTCGTCAAACACATTGGCGACACCGAGCCGGCCCGTGAAGCCGTTCTCGAACTCGCGGCTGACCGAGAGGTGGTGATACGTCCTGGCCTCGGCAACCAGGTCGAGATCCACTACCTCGTCGTCATACCAACCCGCCGTGGACGTGCCGAAGCTCTCGTAATTGTCCGTTTCGCCGACGTAGGTGACACCCCAGAAGAAGGCCACAGATCGCGGACCAGCGGGGCGTTCAGGTTACCAACCCACTCCGGGTGTCCGGCCTCTCCCGCGTGATCCTTACCGCGGGCGACGACGCGACCACCGCCGTTTTCGCCGAGGTCAACGTCGAAATAATCGATCGAAACGCTCACGTCAGCGAAAGAACTCTGCGGGATTTGATCAAGGCTATTCCTTGATTGTTGCAAGGGCCTCATCGCTACGCGTACTTTACGCAGCGCGAGCCCAACCGGGCTCCGTTTTGTGCTTACATGATCGTGAGTGCCGGCACATCGCATTGGAGGCGGCTATGCCCCGGATCGTCGCAAAACAGGACAACCTCAACAAGCTCAATGCGGAGTTTACGCAGGAGCCTCTGCGCGAGCCGGCGTTTCTCAACAGCGTTCCCAAGTGCGGGACGCACCTGGTGCGCAACATCCTGCGCATGTTCGTGCCCGTCGAGCAGCAGTATCACAATGCGTTCATCCAGTACGCGATCCTGCGCCAGCACCAGGCGGCATTTTCCACGGCAGCGCCGAAGTTGAGCTGGGGGCACCTGCTGTTCTCGGATGATTCGGCCATGGCATTGAAACACGTGCACCATGTCGTGCAGGTGCGCGATCCCTACGACTGGGTGCTGGCCCGTGCCCGCTTCTTCCTGTCGGATACGTTCCAGGGCGCGCTGGATCACCTGAAAGGCGGCAACGTGGCGATCGACGAAGTGCTCAACATGATGATTTTCGGCATCCACAACAAGGCGCCGTCGATGAACGACATCTTTACGCACAACGCGGTGTCCTGGCTCGGGACGAAAGCGGTGCTGCTGCGCTTCGAAGACCTGTTGCACCACGTAAAGAACCTCGATGCGCCAGAGGCCGAGGCGTTCTTCGCCGGGTTGCTGCGGAATTGCGGCATCGACTCACTGCCCCCGGACTGGCGCGAACGGGTACGGGTCGGCTCCGACCGCGAACAAAGCGGCACGGCCCGCGAGAACCTGGCGGGCAGCGGCATGCAGAACGTGCCCGACGAGCTGCCGGCCAAGCAGAAGCAGCTGGTCGACTACGCCGCCCCCGGGCTGCGCCAGGTGCTGGGTTATCCGCGCCCTGCGCCGCCGGCTAGTCGCCCCAGCGTTTCGTGAATCCGATTCCGTACTCGCGCGGGCGATTGACGCGGACGATGCCGCCCGGCGCGAAGTCCAGGACGGCAAGGCGGGCACGTTCGTCGGTAAGGTTGTCGACGAACACATTGACCTCCCAGCCGTCCGCTTCGAGCCCGGCCTTGAAGTCGGCGATCTGGTAGGAAGGCTGCACCTCGGCAGGATCGCAATCGGCCGTGTTGCATTCGACGCTGTTCAACGAGTCGCCGTAATAACTGTACCCGACGCGGACGTACGGATTGGCGTCGAACACGAGATCCTGGAACGTGTACTGCAGCGAGGTCGAGAGCTTGAGCTCGGGTGAAACCGGCAGGCGCGCGCCTGCATCGATACCAATAAGGTCGTTGGACGATGTCGTTTCCGCATTCAGCGCAAGAGCGTTCAGGGAGAAATTCAAGCCATCGAACGGCATCGCATTCAGGTCGAGCTCGATGCCGTCGATCTCGGCATTGCCGAAGTTGATGACCATGACGGCGAACAGCGGCCCCGGATCCACCACGCCCAGCTGGTAGTCGTCCCACACCATGTGAAAGGCGGTCACGTTGGTGCGCAGCCGGCCCTCCAACCATTGCGATTTCAGGCCCAGCTCGTAATTCTGCAGGAAGTCGGCCTCGTAGTCGGCGGGCAATACGGCGCCCGGCCTGACGATGTTGCGGCCGCCGTGCCGGTAGCCTTCGGAGTACAGCCCGTACACCATCTTCTCGTCGTCGATTCGGTAGCTGACGCTGAATTTGTAGGTGATGTCGCTCTCGCTCTCGACCGGATTCTGGTCCTGCGCGATGCGCCCGCCCGGTTGCGCTACAAAGAATCGCCGGTCGCGCTCGTGATCGAACCAGCGTGCGCCGACCGTGAACGCCCAGTCGTCGAAGGCCGTGTAGGTCAGCTCGCCGAACGCCGCGTACTGCTCCGTCTGCATGTGGTTGTTGGAGTTCCAGAAGGCATTATTCGTCGTTCCGGGCTCCGCGCCGTAGTAGGCGTACCAGAAAGCGAACGAGTTCGTATTCTCGTAGTCCTCGATGCGCGACTGGAAATCCCAATGGTCGTCGAAGCGCTCGTAATACAACCCGGCGAGCCACGCCCACTTTTCGCCCTCGTGCGACAGGCGGAATTCCTGTGAGAAGCGGCGCGTATCCTGCGGATTGATCCAGCCTTGCCCGACCGGGTCCGGACCGAAGGCGTACGCGACGTAGTAGCCGTACATACCGTACAGCGCGTAAAAGCTGCGGAGGTACGCGACGTAATCCGTGTTGTCGAGCTGGTAAAGGATCTCGCGCGTGAAATAGGACGAGGCGGACACGACCTGCGCGAAGCCGAGGTCGCCCTCGATCGTCAGGCCGTACTGCGTCCACGCATCGTTGCGGAACTCCTCGATGAAGCGCACCTGTTGCAGGTCGCCCACCGTATCGGGTAAATGCTCGGTATCGCCGGTCGATTCGACGTCCTGGTGGATGACGCTGCCGGTGGCCGACCAGCGGTCGTTGACGTCCCAGCGGACGGAGGCGCGGCCGCCGAGATAGTCCGCTTCGCCAGCGGCATTTTCTTCGACCACCGCGGCGTTGTCGAAGGTGCCGCCGGGAGACAGCGAAAATACGTTGTCGATGAACCCCGCATCCCGCGCGGAAAAGCCGACGAGGCGTATCGCGAGCTTGTCCTCGACCAGCGGCAGGTTGACGACGCCGTTCACGTCGTAACTCGTGTCGCTGGTGCTGCCGCTCCTGGCGATGCCCGACACGTTCGCCTCGAAGCGGGTCGGGTCGGGCTTGTTCGTGACGATGCGCAGCGTGCCGGACTGGGCGCTGCCGCCGTAAAGCGTGCCTTGCGGGCCGCTCAGGGCTTCGATGCGCTCGATGTCGACCAGCCGCGGCTCAGGCGTAAGTGAAGGCTGGGTCAGCGGCTGTTCGTCGAGATAGACGGCAGCGGATGAATCGGTGAAGAAAGCAGTGCCGGCCTCGGTCACACCCCGGAACACGATCTTGTTCGCCCCCGGGCCGCGGGCGATGTAGGTAAGGCTCGGGATGTAGCGCGCGAAATCCTCCATCGTCTGCATGCCGGCGCGCTGGATGGATTGCTGCGAGATCGCGAGGATCGATTCGGGAATTTCCTGCAGGTTCTCGCTGCGCTTGCGCGCCGTGACGATGATTTCCTCGAGCGCTTCCTGCGCCTGGGCCACGGGAACCTGGGCGCCCAGCGCGATCGACACGGCCAGCGAGACCTTGCCGCTCGGGGACAGGTGCCATTCGGAATCGGACGAAGACATGAACGCTTCCTCGCAACCGCGGTGACGGCCTAGCTTATGCCCATAGCGTCATCGGGGCAAATGGCCGCTCGGTCTGTAGGCCCCTGATCATGACGAATGAAGCACCGGGGCCAGGATTTCCCGCAGGGGATCCAGGGCATTGCCGAAGTGCTCCCAGTGCCCCACAGCGTGCCGGTAGATCGGCAGGCGCACCTGTTCCGAACTCGCGGTCCGAATGGCCCGTTCCGTATCGTAAAACCGGAGGCAGGCTTCATCCCAGGACAGGCCGCAGTATTCGAGCAGGCGCCGCACCTCGCGCTCCAGGTGCTCGACCACGTCTTCGTAATGCACGTCGAGAATGCGGCCCGGCATGACCTCGTGCCAGTGATCCATCATGCGCCGGTATTCGAGGTAATAGCATCCGAGCTCGTCCAGGTCATAGGTGAAACTCTGGCCGCGTGCGAAAAGCTGTTTGTAGCAGCTGAGGCAGGTGTCCATCGGATCGCGCCGCGCGTTGACGAAGCGGGCACCGGGCAGGGCCAGGGCAAGCAGGCCGAGGTTGGCGAAATTGTTCGGCATCTTGTCGACGAAATACGGCGCGCCGGACCGGTAGCGGGCCGTCTCGTCGTCGTAACGCTTTCCCAGTTCTGCGAAGTCGCTCTCCGAGAAAGCGGCGACGCCTTCGGGGTAATGCGAGCGGCCGACCCGGCGGCGGTCGATGTAGCGGATGAGCCGCCCGCCTTCGGGCAGTTCGTGAGTCGCCTCGACCAGCGGATGGCTCGCCAGGATCTGCTCCAGCAGGGTCGAGCCCGATCTCGGCAGCCCGACGATGAAGATGGGCTGCAGGTCACGATGGCCGCAGCCGTCATGCGCATCGATGAAATCCTTCGTGAACACCGCCCGGATGCGCTCACCGAGCACCTCGGTCTGCACCGGATCGTAGTGTTCCTGCCGCCGGCGCACCCGGTTGCCGCGGTCGTAATACGCGAAGGCCTCGGCGTACTCGCCCGTGTCCTCGCAGGCCTTGCCGAGCGCGAAGCACAGGTGAACGGTAGCCGCCCCTTCGGGCTCCGCGCGCGCGAGTTGCTCTTGCATCGCCTGGATCTCGGTCGGCTCGAAGCGAAAGGTCTTCAGGTTCGAAAGACTCCAGTAGAGCTCCGCGAAAGCGGGATTGATCTCAATGCCTTTGCGATAGGCCGCGATCGCTTCCTGCCGGCGCCCGAGCGTCTTCAGCACGTTGCCGAGACCGAGGTAGGAACCGGCGGCGTCCGGGCGCCGTTCGATCGCCAGCTGGAAAGCGCCGACCGCTTCCTCCGTCCTGCTGGAGCGCGCGAGCGCGTTGGCAAGGCCGATGTAACCCGCATGGCTCGCCGGATCGAGTGCAATCGCGTGCTTCAGCGTCGCAATCGCAGCCTCCAGGTCGTGCATCTCTGTCTGCGCGTGCCCCAGGTCGATCCACGCGCCCCGGTAATCGGGCGCCATTTTCACCACCTGCTTCAGCAGCACGACCGCGTCGCGGAAATGCTCCACCTTCATCGCGATCATCGCGAGCAGGCGCAGCGCGGAAACGTTGCCCGGATCCTGCTCGAGTATCTCCCGATAGATCTTCTCGGCGCCCTCGAAGTCGCCATTGCGGTGGAACTCCGCCGCCTCCGCCAGCCGCTGGCGATGCGGCGACTGCCGGACGAAACCTTCGAACACGTCCTTCGCTTCCGCTTCGCGCCCGAGCCGCAGCAGCGTACGGCCGAGCTGCATATGCGCCGCGTCGAAAGCCGGGTTCAGTTCCAGCGCTCGCCGGAACGATTCGATAGCTTCTTCGGGCCGCCCCAGCGCGAGCAAGGCTTCGCCCAGCTGCTCATGACCTTTCGCATAGTCGGGATCGGCAGCGACGGCTTGCCGCAATTGCTGCGCGGCGTCCTCCGCTTTCCCCTGCCGCAGCCGTGCCGCACTCCTGGATTACCCGGGAGAAGTGAATTTCCTCGCGTTGCTCGGGGCGGCGCTGCTGCGGCAGGGGAAAGCGGAGGACGCCGCGCAGCAATTGCGGCAAGCCGTCGCTGCCGATCCCGACTATGCGAAA
>DATABW010000290.1:0-13412 GCA_036259375.1 Woeseiaceae bacterium | reverse complement strand
GGCAACTTTGAGCGGGTGCGGCCGTGTCTTTCATCCTCGACGCCCTGAAGAAATCCGAAGCTGAACGGCAACGGAAGAGCGGGCCCGGATTCGCCGATATCCCGGATGTCCGCAGGTCCGCCGGCACGCCGCCCTGGCTGTGGGTCGTCGCCGGATTACTCGCCATCAACCTCACCGTCCTGGTGCTGCTGCTGCTGCGGCCGGGGACGGATGCGGAGCCGGTCGCCCGGGTCACGCCGCCCCTGGAGGCGCAGGCCGTCGTGCCGGAGCCCGGCTTTTCCGATCTCGTGAGCGCTGCGAAAGAGAACCGGCGCGAGGCAGTGCCCGCGGACTCACCTGCGGTGGCTGCCACCCCGGCGGCAGCCACCCGGTCGACATACGAGACCCCGGCGCGCGAACCGGAACCGCCCCGGTCCGAACCGCGCGTGGACCTGAACTCGCTCTCGACGTTCAACCAGTTGCGGGCGGAGGGCGTGCTGCAACTTCCGGATCTTCACGTGGACCTGCACGTCTACGGCGATCAATCCGCCGACCGCTTTGTCGTGGTCAACATGAGCCGGTACGAGGAAGGCGCGACTTTGGCCGAAGGTCCGCTGGTGAGGGAGATCCTGCAGACCGGAATCGTGCTGGAGCACCGAGGAACTCTGTTCTTCCTGCCGCGGTAGCCGCTGTAAACCTCTACTCCCTGCGGCAGACGGGCGAATCAGCGCATCACCGTCTCGCCGATCGGCTCGATCAGCTCCGCGCCCTCGTTCCTGGCGCTGTTGACCTGCCGGTCGACCGGCCAGGCGCGGAGCGGTGGCGGGTTCGCGGCCGCCTCTGCCAGCACACCGTCGGCGTGGTTGAGCCAGCCCTCGCCCTGGTTCCGGCCCAGGATGACCGGCATGCGATCGTGCAGCTCGGCAACAAATCCCTGGGCCGCCGTAGTGACGATAACCGCCGTTTCAAGCGTCGTCCCGCTCTCCCGGTCTTGCCAGCGCTCCCATAGCCCGGCGAATGCGAATGGCTCGCCGCTCGCGAGCGAGATGAACCAGGGAGTCTTCCCCTGCGGCCCCGGCCGCCACTCGTAGAAACCGTCGGCCAGCACGAGACAGCGGCGCTTTCGATAAGCCTCGCGGTATGCCGGCTTCGCGGCCACCGACTCGGCGCGCGCGTTGATGAGCCGTTGGCCGATGGACGGGTCCTTCGCCCAGTACGGTACCAGCCCCCATCGCAAGGTCACGAGCTCGCGCCTGCCGGTCGCCGGTTCCCGGACGGCGGCGACGTCCTGGGTCGGCGCGATGTTATAGCGCGGCTCGACGGACCCGACGGCGCCGGCGCCGAACAGCGCCGCCGCGGCTTCGGCAGGCGAGTAGAAGGCAAACCGGCCGCACATGTTATTCGCGGATCCCGATGCCGCGGCTGAGCAGCATGAAACTCACGCTGAAGAGGCCGACGACGAACACCGCCACGATCAGGTAGGCATGCCGGATATCGATGTCGGAAGTGCCCAGGATGCCGTATCGAAAAGCGTTGACCATGTAAAGAATCGGGTTCAGCAGTGACAGCTTCTGCCACAGCTCCGGCAACAGCGAAATGGAATAGAACACCCCGCCGAGATAGGTGAGCGGCGTCAGCACGAAAGTCGGTACGATCGAGATGTCGTCGAACTTCTTCGCGAACACGGCGTTGATGAAACCGGCAAGCGCGAAGACGATGGACGCCAGCAGCACCATCGAGGCGGTGATCACGGGGTGCTTCACGTCGAGATCGGTGAATGCCAGCGCGATCAGCGTGACGAGCGAGCCGACCAGGAGGCCCCGGATCACACCGCCGGCGACATGGCCCACGATGATGGTCGCATAGGACATCGGCGACACCAGCATTTCCTCGATGTGCCGCGCGAACTTGGCGCCGAAGAAAGAAGACACGACGTTGCCGTAGGAGTTCGTGATCACGGACATCATGATGAGCCCGGGCGCAATGTATTGCATATAGTCATAGCCGTCCATGTCCCCGATGCGCCGGCCGATCAGGCTGCCGAAGATGACGAAGTAGAGGGTCATCGTGATCGCCGGCGGCACGACGGTCTGGATCCAGATCCGCACGATGCGGCTGAATTCCTTGGTGACGATGGTCTGCAACGCGACCAGGTTCAACCGCAGGTTCATGAGGGCCGTCCCGAGGCGCCACGGGAAGCCTGCTTGCCCTCCACCAGGCCGAGGAACAGTTCCTCCAGCCGGTTCGCCTTGTTGCGCAGGCTGATGATGCGGATGCCTTTCGCATTCAGCAGCGCAAACAACTCGTTCAAGTCGTGCTCCGCGTCGACCGCGACCTCCAGCTCGTAGTCGCCGGCGCGCTCCACGTCGAAACCTTCCAGCACCGGCGCGCCGTCCAGCGGGTCGCGCAGGCTGAGGACGAACGACTCCCGCTGCAGCTTGCGCAGGATCGTGCTCATGCGCGCGTTCTCGACGATCGTGCCGTCGTCGATGATCGCCACGTGACGGCACAGGTTCTCGGCCTCCTCGAGATAATGCGTCGTCAGGATGATGGTCGTGCCCTCCGCGTTGATGCGGCGCAGGAACTCCCACATCGAGCGGCGGATCTCGATGTCGACGCCGGCCGTCGGCTCGTCGAGGATCAGGAGCTTCGGCTCGTGCGCCAGCGCACGCGCGATCATGAGCCGGCGCTTCATGCCTCCGGACAGGTTCCGCGCCACGTCGCGGCGGCGGTCCCAGAGGCGCAGCTCGTTCAGGTACTTTTCCGTCCGCTCCCTCGCGAGCCGCCGCGGGATTCCGTAGTAACCCGCCTGGTTCAGCACGATGTTCTCCACCGTGTCGAAGAGGTTCAGGTTGATCTCCTGCGGGACGAGCCCGATGCAGGATTTGGCGGCTTCCAGCTCGTGATCGATGCTGTGGCCGAAAACGTGCACTTCGCCGCCGGACTTCCGTACCAGCGAGCTGATGATGCCGATTGCCGTCGTCTTGCCGGCGCCGTTTGGCCCGAGCAGGGCGTAGAAATCGCCCGCTTCGACATCGAAGTCGATGCCCTTGAGTGCTCGGACGCCGTTGGCGTAGGTCTTGCTCAGGTTTCGGATGGAGAGCGCTCGCATGAGGCCGCGTATTGTATACGCGCGCGCGCTCGTCTCAGTCGTCCTCGGCGAACTGCAGCGAGGGAGTATGCGCAGCACAGGCGGCCGTGCGCCATTGCCGGCCGCCCGGCATCGCCGTCCGCGTCAGGACCGACTGCAAGGCACTGATGTGCGCCGCGCGCCTCACCTGCCGCTCCCGGCTGATGCCGCTGGTCAGCAGCTTCGTCCAGAGGGCGCTCTCCGCTGCGCAACGCAGGGTCAGGACCTCCTCCGCGCGGCCCGCAATCGACAGCAGATGCATGAAGGTCAGCTCGGCCAGTTGCTCGCACCAGTGCAGGCTCGCGCCGCATATCAAGCGGGCTGCGTAGGCGTTCTGCTTGGACAGCTGCCAGGCGAATCCGAGCCCGGCGGAGACGAGGCTCGCCAGGTCGTCGGAAGCCGCGGGCGCCACTGCGAACAGGTCGCCGCCCAGGTCGGCTGCGAATGCCGCTTCCCAGAAGCGGTCGTCCCGCTCGCGAAAGGACATGAGCAGGAACGGGGTGGCGGCGAGCCGGTCCGCCTGCCCTGCCGTCAGGCCGACGAGCTTTTCGGCCAGTGGCGGCCGCAGCTCACCCAGGCAGCGGCAGCTGTTGCCGTTACGTCGCAATAGCGCCAGGAAGGCCCGGTTCAAGGAGGTGACGTTTGCATAATCGGTGGCGCTCGGCCCCTGAAAATCCATGGCTGTCTCCAGGTGGTGGCGGTGTTTTTTCGCTATCCGTCGACTTACTGTATTTTTTATTGCCCAACCACCATAGATTCTATAGTCTTCCATACAGCTATATATGGTGTCAAACTATCAGAAAGAGAGACAAATGAGACTCACCGACAATCGTTACGCTTCGGAGCGCGCCCAGTTCGAGCTCGCGCTCCGGATGATCCGTCACGAGGCAAGGACGCGGACCATCAAGGCCTGCACGGGGCTGAGCGACGACCGCATCCGGAAGCTTTACGCCACCTACTTCCGTGACCGCGGCGAATGCCACGTCAAACGCCGCCGCGGCAAATCACCGCGGCAGGTGTCCCTGTTCGTCAAGAATCCGCTGAACCAGCTCGAGGCAACGACCTTGATCGCGCTGTTCTGCTCCAGCCTGTTGCTCCGGATCAATCGCGACCATCGCATACAGGCCTGCTGGCCGCGGCCCGACGTGGAGTACGGGCATCGCGTCTGCCGCGCCTTCGAAACCTACCTGCTCTTGCATCCCTCAGCGAAGCTGAGCTTCGAATGGGCATGGAACCTGCTGCAGACGATCTCCCACAACGACGAGCTGTTCCTTGCCCGCTGCGGCGATTGCGAAGCCGCTTACGTGCAGGACGCTTATGCGCTGGATCACAAGCTCTGCCCGAGTTGCGAGATTTCGCGTCACCGGCGGCGCAGGCCCGGCAGCAGCAGCTTTGCCCGCGTGTGAGCGGATGCCGGTGAGAGCTCTCGGCTGATCCCGGTTGCGAGGCCGCTGCATGCGCACCGTGCTACAGGCCGAGGCGTCGGAATGCGGGCTTGCCTGCCTGGCGATGGCCTGCGACCACTACGGCCGGCGCATGGAGCTGCGCGAGCTCCGGCAGCTCTTCCAGCTTTCCCTCAGGGGCGCCACGCTGGCCGGCATCATGCAAGCCGCCTCGGAGCTCGGGCTGCAGACACGGCCTCTGCGCCTCGATATCGGGCAACTCGACAGGTTGGCGCTCCCGGCTCTCCTGCACTGGAACCTGAATCACTTCGTCGTGCTGGCGCGGGCGGGCAGGCGACGCATCGTGATTCTCGATCCGGCATTCGGCAAGCGGCGCCTGACTTATGGGCAAGCCTCGGCGCATTTCACCGGGGTCGCCCTGGAGCTCTCGCCCGCCGCGGACTTCACGCCGCGGAACGCCCCGCCCGCCGTTTCCCTCCGGCAACTGACCGGAGGAATGACCGGACTGTGGAGCGGACTTGCGATGGTCCTGCTGCTGTCGCTCGCCTTGCAGGTCTTCGTGATCGTCGGGCCTTTCTTCCTGCAGTGGGTGGTGGACCAAGTCCTCGTCTCGGCGGATCGCAGCCTCCTGACGGTGCTCGGGCTGGGGTTCGGCCTGCTGCTGCTGTTGCGGGTCGGCACCGCGCTCCTGCGGGGTTGGGCGGTCGTCTACCTTTCAGCGAGGCTCGGTCTGCAGTGGATGGGCAGCGTCTTCTCGCACCTGCTCCAGCTCCCGCTCGATTTTTTCGGAAAACGCCACCTTGGCGACGTGGTGTCGCGCCTGGGCAGCGTGCGCAGCATCCAGCGCACCCTTACCACCAGTTTCGTCGAAGCGATCATCGACGGCCTGATGGCAGTCGTGACCTTCGGCATGATGCTGCTTTACAGCCGCAAGCTGGCTTTCATTTCCCTCCTGGCCGTGAGTCTTTACCTGGCGCTGCGCGCGTTGTGCTTCCGCCTGTTTCGGGAAGGCACGGAACAGCAGCTCTTGGCAGCAGCAAAGCAGCAAAGCTACCTCCTTGAAACGGTGCGTGGCATCCAGTCCGTCAAGGTGGCGGGCGTGCAACGGCAACGGGAAACAGGCTATGGGCAACTCATGAACGAAACCGTCGACCGCGACGTGTGGCTGGCCCGCTTCGGTCTCGCATTCACCGCCGCCAGCGGGATCGTTTTCGGCATCGAACGTATCGCCGTCGTCTGGATCGGCGCGTTGCTCGCTCTCGATAGCAGGCTTTCCGTCGGCATGCTGGTTGCCTACCTCGCCTACCAGGACCAGTTTGCCGGCCGGGTGGGCGGGCTCATCGACAAATGGATCGAACTGCGCATGCTGCGCCTGCACGGTGAACGGCTGGCCGACATCGTCCTGACGCCGCCGGAGGAAGATCGCGCGCTGGCAACCGCCGAGCCCCTGCAGGCGGGCATGCGAATTCGGGTGCGCGAGCTGTCGTTCCGCTACGGGGACAGCGAACCGTGGATACTGGAAAACCTGAGCTTTACCGTCGAGGAGGGCGAGGCGGTCGCCATCGTGGGCGCCTCCGGCTGCGGCAAGAGCACGCTGCTGAAACTGCTGCTGGGCCTGCTGAAGCCGACGTCCGGAAGCATCCAGGTCGGCGGGCAGGATCTCTCGAAGGTGGGAGCGCAACACTACCGCTCATTCGTGAGCGCCGTAATGCAGGACGACCAGCTGTTCGCGGGTTCGGTGTCCGAGAATATCGCTTTCGGCGACGTTACCTTCGATCCCGATCGAGTCCGTTCGGCGGCGCGGCTGGCGGCCGTGCACGAGGAGATCGCCGCGATGCCGATGGGCTACCAGACCCTGATCGGCGACATGGGAACGACGTTGTCGGGGGGCCAGAAGCAACGCGTCATCCTGGCGCGCGCGCTGTACCGCAAGCCGCGCCTGCTGTTGCTCGACGAGGCGACCAGCCACCTCGACATCCGGAGCGAGCGGCTGGTGAACGAGGCGGTGCGGCGCATGCACCTGACGCGGGTGATCGTCGCCCATCGCCCCGAAACGATCGCCAGTGCCGATCGCGTGTTGCTCCTTCGCGGTGGCAGGATCGATCGGGAAGGCCGCCCGCGCGCAGCCGCCGTGAAAGCCGGCAGTGCATCCGAAACCGCGGTCGCATGAACGGCCGGGGCGAATCGCTGTTTCGCCGCGAAGCGCTCCACGCCCGTCGCCAGAGCTGGCTCGGAGGCATTTCGCTGGCACAGCCGCTCCGGTTCTGGCTGTTTGCCGTATTCGCGTGCACGGCAGCGGTGGCGGTTGTCTCTTTGCTCTTCTTCGGCGAGTACACGCGCCGCTCTCGCGTCCCGGGGCAACTCGTGCCTGACCTGGGACTCATCACGGTCGCAGCTCCCGCGGACGGCGTAGTGGCCGGGCCCGTGCCGCAGGAAGGCCGGCAGCTCGAACGCGGCGAGCCCGTCGCCATCATCGCGACGCCGCGCGCCACCTCCGGGAACGGCGATGTGACCGCCGGCCTGCTCGAGCGGCTGCGTCGCCGGCAGGACGCCGTACGCCAATCGTTCGCGTCGCAGCTGCAATTGCTCGAAATCCAGGCCGACGGCGACACGGCCCAGCTGGCCGCGGCACGCCTGCAGCTGGAACAGATCGACGCGTCAATTGCGATCGCACGCAAACAGGCCGGCATTGCCGGCGAACTGCTGTCCCAGGTCGAACGGCTGGCGGCGCAGGGGCACGTCACGCGACGTGAGTGGACACAGCAGGAACAGGCGGCGCTGGAGCGGACGGCGGCCGTGCAGGCATTGGAGCGGCAGGCGATCTCGGTGCGCCGCGAGATCCTCCGCATCGAGCAGGGCCTTGCCGAGGCGGCGAGCAGCCGCAGGGCGCTTATGGCGGCCCGCGCGCGGGAACTTGCGCAGCTCGACCAGGAGCGCCTGCAGATCCAGGCGGGCGGCGAGGTACTCGTAACGGCGCCGCTGGCCGGCCTCGTCGCGAGCGTCCTCATCGAAAACGGCCGGACGGTGCGCGCCGGGCAGCCGCTCATGACGCTGCTGCCCCTGGGCTCCGTGCTCCAGGCGCGGTTGCTGGTCCCCAGCCGCGCCGTCGGCTTCATCGAACCGGGCGACGAGGTCCTGCTGCGCTACCAGGCTTATCCGCACCAGAAGTTCGGCCACCACAGCGGCCGTGTCATCCGGGTTTCCGGGAGTGCGCTCGACGCCGGGGCGCTGGCGGCGTTGACGGGCCGGTCCGCGGCCGTGGAACCGATGTACCGGGTGCTGGTGGAACTGGGCGCCCAGTCGATCGTTGCCTTCGGCGAGTCGCAGCCGCTGCGGCCCGGCATGGCCGTCGAAGCCGACATACTGGGCGAACGCAGGAAGCTTTATGAATGGGTGCTGGAGCCGCTGTACTCGGTGGCCGGCAGACTGTAGGTAGCGTCGATGCAGGCGCCCCGCCTCACGGGCGGCCGGACCGTTGCCGGTGCCCCGCCCGTGAGACGGGCTCCTACAGTAAGATATCGCGCGTGAACGGCCATAACGTATTCGCGGGCGCCTTCGTCGATCGCTCGGGCCATCGCCGCGGCGATCCCGACTGGCTGAAATCCGCGCTGTCCGGCGAAAACAGCGCGTTCGTGCCGGTCTGGGGCGACAAGTGCCTGGCCGCCGGCGAGCCGCTGCGCGCGATCCTGCTCGACCGCCGCGACGTCGAGGCTTACCTCCGGGAGCAGGACGTCATCTTTCTCGGCATGTACCGCGACCGGCCGGCGTTCGCCGTGCAGATCGACGGCGAAAGCGACGCGCCGTTCGAGCACATCGGCCAGTTTCACGATCTCCGGTACCTCGGCAATTCCCTGCCGGTGGACGAGGCGAACCTGGTGGCGCAGGCACGCGCGCTCGTGCTGTGGCACCACTCGCAGCAATACTGCGGCCGCTGCGGCGCGCTGTCGCGGGCGGAGTCGGGCGGCAACACGCGCGTGTGCATCGGACCGGAATGCGGCATCCGGATCTTCCCGCGGGTCGATCCGGCGATCATCGTGCTGGTGTCCGACCGCGATCGTTGTCTGCTCGGGCGCCAGGCCAACTGGCCGGAAGGGCGCTATTCCACGATCGCGGGCTTCGTCGAACCGGGGGAGAGCCTCGAGGACGCGGTGCAGCGGGAGGTGCTGGAGGAAACCAATGTTTCCGTGCATAACATCCGCTACCACAGCTCGCAGCCGTGGCCGTTTCCGTCGTCGCTGATGCTCGGTTTCACGGCGGATGCCCTGACGGATGACATCGCGCTGAACGACGGCGAGCTGATCGATGCCAGGTGGTTCACGCACAAGCAGCTCACTTCCGGTTATCCGTTGTTGCCGTACCGCCTGTCGATAGCGCGCCGGCTGGTCGACGACTGGATCGAGCAACACGAACACCCGCCGGTTCGAACGCGCGGCTGACGCCCATGTGCCTGATCGTTTTCGCGTGGCAGGCGCACCCCGAATACCGCCTGGTCCTCGGCGCAAACCGTGACGAGTTTCATGCCCGGCCGGCGGCGCCGCTCGGCTGGTGGGCAGACGAGCCGGCCATCCTCGGGGGACGCGATCTTGCCGCGGGCGGTACCTGGCTCGCACTGGCGCGCGCCGGCCGCTTCGCCACCGTCACGAACTATCGCGAGGACCTGGCCCCGCACCCGGGCGTCCGCTCGCGCGGCGAGATCGTCACTCGCTTCCTGAAAGGCGGCGAGCGCGCATTGCCGTTCGCCGATACCCTGGAGGGAGAACGCTACGCCGGCTTCAGCCTGCTCGCCGGTGAGTTCGGGGACGCGGACAGGCTCGTATACGTCTCGAACCGCGGCGATCCGGCGCGCGCGCTCGCGCCCGGACTTTACGGTCTCAGCAACGCCTCCCTCGATACGCCGTGGCCGAAGTTACTGCGCAGCAAAGGCAGACTGCAAACGCTGCTCGACGATCGGCGCATTGACGCGGACGCGCTGTTCGCTCTGCTGGCGGACCGCGAGCCCGGCAGCAGCGAAGACATCGCGAATGCGATTGCCGACGACCTGCCGCCGCAGACCGCGCGTGCCATCGCCGCGCCGTTCGTCGTCACACCGGAATACGGCACCCGCTGCTCTACCGTGGTGCTCGTGGGCGCGACGGGCGTCGTCGATATTCACGAGCGGCGATTCGACGCCGCCGGCGCCCGGACAGGCGACTCCCACACCAGGTTTGTCATAGCGGGCTAGCAGGACTCCGCCATCCGGGCGCCCGGTATGCAGCGGCAAGGCGGTCGCGCGTGGGACGGGCTCCTACAGGGCCGGCAATACCTTCAGGAGCCAGGCTCGGATATCGGCAATCTCGGCCGGACAGACGGCGTGCCCCATCGGGTACTCGTGCCACTCGACCGCGAAGCCCGCCTCCTCGATCGCCTGCGCCGAGTGCCGTCCGAACGCGACGGGGATGACCTGGTCCAGGTTGCCGTGAGCCATGAACACCGGCAGCTCCGCCGGGGGCACGCTCCCCCGGGCCCGCACTTCGGCCATGAACGAATCCGCCAGCGGCAGCCATGTCGAAAGCCCCATCAGGCCCGCAAGCCGCCGCGGGAAGCGCAGTGCCGTGTGCAGCGCAATCGCGCCGCCTTGCGAAAACCCGGCGACGACGATGCGCGCATAGTCGATGCCGCGCTCGTGCTCGCGCTCGATCAGCGCTTGCAGGCGCTCGCTGCTCTCTCCGATGCCCTGCTCGTCCTGAGGACCGCGGCGGTCCAGGCTCGCGATGTCGTACCAGGCGCGCATGGCCACCCCGCCGTTCACCGTGACCGGCCGCACCGGCGCGTGCGGGAACACGAAGCGGACGGCCGCGTCGCCCAGGTCCAGCTCCGGCACGATCGGCTCGAAATCGTGCCCGTCGGCGCCCAGCCCGTGCAGCAGGATGACGCTGCTGTCGGGCGTGGCTCCATGGACGACTTCGACCGTTTCCGGGCTGGTCATGCTGGTATCTCCGTCTCAAGTCCGCTGGCGGCAGCCATGCGGCGATCGTTTATCCAGTTCGCCCGCATGCCGGGCTCCTACGACTTCGCCGTCTGTTATACCATCCCGGTTCTTTTGTTCACGCCCCCAGGCAGTCCATGCGATCGAGAATTTCGGCCTGCGCGGCCCTGCTCGGCTTGTCGCTGTTCGCGGCCGGTTGCGGACAGAAGGGGCCGCTGTATCTCCCCGGCGATCCCGACGAGGGCCGCATCGTCATTCCCGGCGCGGAGCCGGAGGACGGGCAGGAGGCTGACGAGGACGAACAGGACGAGCCGTCGCCCTGACCGCCGCGCCGCCAGCCATGCCGAACGCCTTCCCGCAAGCCGGAATCGACCGATGAACGACGGCCCTCTCGTCCTCATCGACGGCTCCTCTTACCTGTATCGCGCGTATCACGCGCTGCCGAAGCTGTCCTCGTCCCGGGGCGATCCGACCGGTGCGCTGCTGGGCGTGCTGAACATGATCAACAAGCTGTGTCGCGAGGAACCGACCGAGCACATCGCGGTCGTGTTCGACGCGCCGGGTAAGACGTTTCGCGACGCGTTGTTCGAAAAATACAAATCGAACCGACAGCCGATGCCCGACGAGCTGCGCGCGCAGGTCGAACCGCTGCTGTCCGCGGTTCAGGCGATGGGACTGCCGCTGCTGCGCATCGAAGGCGTCGAGGCCGACGACGTGATCGGCACACTCTGCCGCCGCGCCGCCGCACGCGGATTGAAGGTGATCGTCTCCACGAGCGACAAGGACATGGCGCAGCTGGTGGAGGACAACGTCACGCTCGTGAACACGATGAGCGGTTCGGTACTCGACCGCGAAGGCGTGAAGCGTAAGTTTGACGTGTGGCCGGAGCAGATCATCGACTGGATTGCACTCGTCGGCGATACGTCGGACAACATCCCCGGCGTCCCGAAGGTCGGTGCCAAGACGGCGGCGAAATGGCTGAACGAGTACGGCACGATCGACGACATCATCGCCAACGCCGACGCGATCGGCGGCAAGGTCGGCGAATCCTTGAGGGACAACCTGGAGCAGCTCCGGTTGTCGCGGGAGCTCGCAACCATCCGGGAGGATGTCGCGCTGCCGTTCCAGCCGGACGAGCTGAAGCGAACGCCGCCCGAGCTGGACAAGCTGCGGCAACTTTATGCCGCCTTCGAGCTGAAGGCGCTGCTCCGGCAACTGGACGAGCAGCTGACGGCGGACATCGGAGAAGTGGCGGCCCAGGTCGCGCCGGTGCCACGCGAGGGCCATTACGAAACGATTTTCACGCGCGAAGAGCTCGATGAGTGGCTGCGGCGGATCGACAACGCGCCGCTCGTGTCGATCGATGTGGAAACGACCAGCATCGAGTACATGAAAGCGGAGCTCGTCGGGATTTCGCTCGCCGTCACCCCGCGCGAAGCCGCCTACATCCCGCTGGCCCACGACTATACCGGCGCACCGCCGCAACTCTCGCGCGATACGGTGCTGGCGGCGCTGAAGCCATTTCTCGAGAATCCGGACCGGAAAAAGGTCGGGCATGACCTGAAGTACGACGCCCACATATTCGCGCATTACGGCATACACCTGCGCGGCGCCGCCTTCGATTCGATGCTCGAATCCTACGTCCTGAACAGTATCGCGATCCGCCACGACCTGGATGCAGCGGCCCGCCACTACCTGCACACGGACACGATCCTGTTCGAGGACGTCGCGGGCAAGGGCGCGAAGCAACGCACTTTCAACGAGATCGACGTCGGGATCGCCGCCGCCTATGCCGCGGAAGACGCGGACGTCGCGCTTCGCCTCCACGAACGGCTGTGGGGCGAACTCGAAAGGGAGGAGCCGCTGCGCAAGCTCTATCTCGAGATCGAACAGCCGCTGATGCCGGTGCTGTTCGGCATGGAGAGAAGCGGTGTGCTCCTCGACCGCGAGATGCTGAAGCTGCAGAGCGGCGAGCTCACGGAAAAGATGGCGACGCTGGAGGCCATGGCACACGAGCTGGCGGGCGGCCCTTTCAATCTCGGATCGCCGAAACAGCTCCAGGAGATCCTCTTCGGGGCACAGGGCCTGCCGGTCATCCGCAAGACGCCGAAGGGGCAGCCGTCAACCGCCGAGGACGTGCTCGCCGAGCTCGCGCGCGATTTCGAGCTCCCGCGGCTGATCCTCGATCACCGCGCCATGAGCAAGCTGAAGAGCACCTACACGGACAAGCTGCCGCGGCAGATCTCACCGGCGACGGGACGCGTGCACACCTGCTACCGCCAGGCAATCGCCGCCACGGGACGCCTCTCATCGACGGATCCGAACCTGCAGAACATCCCGATCCGAACGCCCGAGGGGCGGCGCATCCGGCAGGCCTTCGTTGCGCCCGAGGGCCGTGTGCTGCTTGCCGCCGACTACTCGCAGATCGAGCTCCGGATCATGGCCCACCTGTCCGGGGATGAAGGGCTGCTCTCGGCTTTTGCAGGCGACGAGGACATCCACCGCGCTACGGCCGCGGAGGTGTTCGGGCTGCCCCTCGGCCGCGTCAGCGCGGACCAGCGGCGCGCCGCGAAGGCCATCAATTTCGGGCTGATGTACGGCATGTCGGCGTTCGGACTGGGGAAGCAGCTGGGGATAGGCCGCGGCGAGGCCCAGGAGTACGTCGAGCTGTACTTCGAGCGCTATCCCGGCGTCCGGCGGTTCATGGACAACACCCGGGAACAGGCCCGCAGCGCGGGTTTCATCGAGACGCTGTTCGGCCGCCGGCTTTACCTGCCGGAAATCAACGACCGCAATCCGCAGCGCCGCCAGTACGCGGAACGCAGTGCCATCAATGCGCCGATGCAGGGCACGGCCGCCGATATCATCAAGCGCGCGATGATTACGGTGCACGAGTGGATCGAACAGAGCGGCGCCCCGGTGCGCATGATCATGC
>DATABW010000289.1:0-2421 GCA_036259375.1 Woeseiaceae bacterium | reverse complement strand
GTTGCGAAGTGATCGATCTCGCCACCGTCAGCCCGATCGACTACGACACGATCCTGGAGTCGCTTGAAAAAACCGGCCGGCTCGTCATCATTCACGAAGCGGCGAGAAGCGGCGGCCTCGGCGGCGAGATCGCCGCCGTCGTGGCCGAAAAGGGCCTGTACGACCTGAAGGGGCCAATCCGGCGCGTGACGGGCTACGACGTCGTCATGCCCCTGTTCCGGCGCGAGATGGACTACATGCCGAGCGTCGCCAAGATCACCGATACCGTTAAAGAAGCGCTGGAGGACCTGTAGTAGCCCGTCACGCGCCGGATCGGGCCCTTCAGGTCGTACAGGCCTTTCTCGGCCACGATCGCGGCAATCTCGCCGCCGACGCCGCCGCTTCTCGCCGCTTCGTGAATGATGACGAGCCGGCCGGTTTTTTCAACCGATTCCAGGATCGTGTCGTAATCGATCGGGCTGATGGTCGCGAGATCGATCACCTCGCAGCTGATGCCTTCCCCGGCAAGCTGGTCCGCGGCTTTCAGCGTCTCGTAAGTCATCGCGCCCCAGGTAACCAGCGTCACGTCGTCGCCTTCCCGCAGGATGTAGCAGACGTCCAGCGTCAGCGCCTTTCCGTTGTCCTCGACGCTCTGCCTGTTCAGGCGGTAAATGCGTTTCGGCTCCAGGAACACCACCGGGTCGGGATTGCGAATAGCCGCCAGGAGGAGCCCATAGCCAAGCGCGGGCGAGGAGGGGATGACGACCCGTATGCCGGGCATGTGGGCGAAAATCGCCTCGGTGCTCTCCGAATGGTGCTCTGGCGCATGGATTCCGCCGCCGAACGGGCAGCGCAGGACCATCGGGCAGCCGAGCCGGCCTCGCGTGCGATTCCGCATGCGGCCGGCATGGCTGATCATCTGGTCGACGGTCGGGTAGATGAAGCCCATAAACTGGATCTCAGCGACCGGGCGCATGCCTTGGGCGGCCATGCCGACCGACAAGCCGGCAATCATGGCTTCGGCGAGCGGCGTATCCTGCACCCGATCCGCGCCGAAGCGGGCCTGCAGCCCGGCCGTCGCACGGAACACGCCGCCGTTGACCCCGACGTCCTCGCCGAGAATCACGACACGCGGGTCGTGCTCGAGCTCCCATGCCATGGCCATCGTCAGCGCATCGATCAGCGTGACGTCAGCCATGATGATCGTCCTCGTCCGTCGCGTAGCGCATTGCGTGCTCCCGCTGCTCCTCCAGCGACTCCGGCAGCTCCGCGTACATGTGATCGAAGATCCCCTCGACGGGGTATTTCGGAGTGTTGAAGTAAGTCTGGACGGCCTCGTCGACCTTTTCCGCAGCGGATTCGAGCAGGGCCTTTTCCTTGTCGTCGTCCCACACGCCGAGAGAGGTAAGGTATTTGCGCAGGCGGATGAGAGGCTCGAGCGCGCGCGCCGCTTCGACTTCTTCTTTTTTCCGGTACCGCGTCGCGTCGTCGGCGGTGGTGTGGTCGCCCAAGCGATAGGTCACGGCCTCGATCAGCGTGGCGCCTTCGCCCTTGCGGGCGCGCTCCAGCGCCTGCCCGACCGCATGGCGCACCGCGATCACGTCGTTGCCGTCGACCTGCACGCCGGGAATGCCTGCCGCGATCGCTTTCTGAGCCAGCGTCTTCGCTGCGGTCTGCAGTTCGAGCGGTACCGAGATCGCCCACTTGTTGTTCACGATGATGAACACGACCGGGAGCTTGCGGGCACCGGCTATGTTCAGGGCTTCGTAGAAGGCGCCCTCGGAGGTGCCGCCATCGCCGCTCGTAGAGACAGCGCAGCGCGGTTCATCCCTGAGCTGGAACGCCATCGCAGCGCCGGCCGCATGCAGGCATTGCGTCGCGATCGGCACACAGATCGGGAAGTCCTGTCTCGGCCCGGAAAAATCGCTGCCGCGCTCATCGCCGCCCCAGTAGAGCAGGACTTCCGACATCTTGACGCCGCGGCAGAACATGGCGCCGTACTCGCGATAGCTGGGTGCGAAAACGTCGTCTTCGTGCATGGCAGCGGCGAGGCCGACGTGTGCGGCTTCATGCCCGAGGCAGGAGGCGTAGGTGCCGAGTTTGCCGGTTCGCTGCAGATTGACGGCTTTGGTGTCGAACACCCGGGTCTCGGTCATCAGCCTGTAGAGTTCCACCAGCTCCTGGCTTTCCGTCTCCGGCGCGTCCGGGCTGACGTTGCCGTCCGGATCCAGGAATTGCAGGTACTGGATCTGGAAATCCGCGATGGTTTTCAAGGAATGCTCCAGGTCTTCAGGGGCGATCGAAGGCTGTTGCACCGGCAGGCGCCTTGCGACGGGGCGGCATTATACATCACGGCCCGCGGCCTATCCGGGGCGCCCGCTACCACTTTCATGGTAGGTGAGCTCGGCGACCGGCAGAGCGCGCCGGTACACCGCGCGAAGC
>DATABW010000288.1:0-2393 GCA_036259375.1 Woeseiaceae bacterium | reverse complement strand
GGGCGATGTGTTCGGGATGGAAGGGCAGCGGGAGCCACTGCTTGTCGGCGAACATCTTCAGCTGGTCGAAGGCGTACGGCGAACCCGGTTCTGACGACTGGCCGTAGGTCATGATTGCTTCTGCCACGGGACCGCGGTCGTCGAAGGTGACCGCCTGGATGTAGCTGCTGCCCCATTGCACGGCGTAGCCGTCGTCCGTCAGTGTGTCGACCGCCGTCTCCAGCTTGTTCAGCAGCCCTTCGAACTCCGGTCCGCCGTGCAGCCCGACTTTGCCTCCGGCGGTTTTCCTGTACTGCAGCTCGCCCAGCGGCGCGTCGAACGCGTAGCCTGACGCGCGCACCGCCGTGACGGCGGATTCGAGAGCCGAAAGCAGGGCCGCCCGCACCGCGGGGTCATCGGTGTTCAGGCCGGAAGGCGTCGTCGCAGGGCGCTGCGGGTCGAACGGCACCTGCCACACGTCCGCGATGCTCCTCGCCGCGCGCCACCATTCACGGAAGAGGTGCTCGCCGCGGGAGTCGAGGTTGTTGAGGCGGTCCCACTTCGCCAGCAAGGCGCAGGCTTCGCTTCCGGACTCGCAGATCGCGAGCAGGTCATCGAGCGCGAGGTAGGCGGCGTGGTTGCGATTCGCGAAAAGCATAGCCTGCACTTCGTCAAGCCCTATCCTGCCGTGCTCCGCAATGCCATCCTCGCCCGCCAGGCGCTTGCGGATGGCGTAAAGCCCCGCGCGGGTGCGGAGGCTCTGCGGCTCATCGATACCGCCGATCAGCGGAGAGAATCCGGGCCAGTCGACGTCCGGATTGCTCAGCCAGAAACTGTCGTTGCTGTTCTGCACGAAGTCCCGCCGCACGGCGACGGGCATCCGCTCCATCGGCGTGAGGCCGGGGACCGGGGACGCCGGGTCGTTCCGCCAGGCGCATTCCGTGCGCGAGCCGTCGAGGACCACCAGGCCGGCCGCAGGGAACAAGGCCGCGGCGCCCCTGGAAGGCGCGCAGCGGCGCAGCTGTTCTGCATCGACGTCCGGTACGACGCTCACGTCCGCGTACAGCACCTGCCCGTGCCGGTCGGCGGCGATCGTGTTCACCCACGGCACGCCCAGTTCGCCGAGCGTCGCCACCATGTCCTCGACGCTCTCGGCCCGGTTGAGACCGATCCAGATCTCCATCGCGCGCAGGTTGAGCGCGTTCGCATCCTGCAGCGCGTAGGCTCGGCTGCCGGTCCACGACAAACCGGCTTCCGGATACTCGATGACCGGTCCGAAATGCGTGTTCCAGACGATGTGCGTCTTTTTTACGGTTTCGCCGCTCGCGGTCCGCACCTCGAAGCTGACCTCCTCCGGCGTCATTGCCCTGTTCTCGCCATCGAGCAGGTAGTGCGTCGGCTCGCCCGGAACGAGCTCCAGCTCGTGCAGCGTAAAGCGCTTGCCGGTAGAGACGGTGTGCGTCCAGGCAACGTCCTTGTTGAAACCGATCTGCACGACCGGACTGTGACCGATGGAGGCGCCCATCACGTCGAGCCGGCCCGGAATGGTCAGGTGCATCTGCCAGAAGCGGTTCACGCCCTCCCAGGGGAAGTGCGGGTTGCCGAGCAGCACGCCGCTGCCGGTGACGGTCACTTCGGAGCCGAAAGCCCAGCCGTTCGAGCCGAGCAGGGGGTCGTCGAAGCGGTAGCGCGCGAGAGCACGTGCTGCCGCCGCGGGATCCGGCGTCGCGGGCGTGCCTTCGCCGGCCGCCGGCGGACCGGCGGCCACCATGGCGTCCGCCATCAGTGCCACGCCGAGCTGCACCATCGTCAGTTCCTGCAATCGCAGGTAATCCGCAGCCGTCATCGCGCGGACCCAGGGCGCCCCGGCACAGGAGTCCGGCAGGTCATCCGCATGTTCCTCGAGATAGCGGTTGAACCCCGCGACGTAGCCCCGCGCCAACGCCTGCGCTTCCTCGCTTACCGTTTCCTGCGCGCGCGCGAGCGCGGCGTCGTCCATATGCGCGCGCACGAAAATATCGCTCTGCGCATTCGGGAGAACCCGCAATCCGAGCAGCCCGGAAGCCTCCGCCCCGAAAAAAAGCGAGCGCTCGCCGCGTACGGTGACCAGCTGGTTGGCGGTCTGGCACAGGTTGTCCGCGGCATGGGCGTAGGCGACGCCCATGCCCAGCGATTCATAATCGGGCGCCTGGATGTGCGCGATGCCGTGGGCGGTGCGCTGGATCGTGACCTCTGCCGCCGGCTGGGTCGCGCCTCCGCAGGCGGCGAGCGTCGTCGCCGCCAATGCGGCAGCGGCAAGTTGCCGCCCGCGATGACCACCGGCGCAGCCGTGCGCGTATCGCCGGGACGATGGATGCACGTCTGTGCTGGCGGAGCAGGCGGATTCTCCCGCGTGGGCGGCGGCGCTGCTGAAC
>DATABW010000287.1:0-1733 GCA_036259375.1 Woeseiaceae bacterium | reverse complement strand
TGCTGGCATCGCGGATTCCGCCGCCGCCGAAAACGAATCAGGGCGCCTGGATCGCGCGGCTGACGGACCGCTATGCCAGGAGCCTCGGCTGGATTCTGCGCCGGCCGTGGTGGACCGCGCTCGGTATTCTCCTGATCTGCGTAATCGGAGTGCTGCCACTGGTCCTGCAATGGGTGAAGTTCGACGCCTTTCCGCAGGAGACGGGACGGCGCCTGTACATGCCCTACCATATCGAGGGCGATCACCCGGTAGAGCGCGTGGAACAGGCGGTCGACACGATCGAAGCGTGGCTGTTCGCCAACAAGGAAGAGTTGGATATTCGCTCGGTGTACAGCTATTACGAAGGCACGCACGCGGAATCCGTCATCCTGCTGACCGAAGAAGAGGAAGCGACGCTATCAACGACCGAAGTCATCCGGCGCATCGAGGAAGGACTTCCGGTGATTGCCATCGGTAAACCGAACTTCCAGTTCGACCAGCAGGGCGGCGGCGAAGGTTTCAGCCTGCAGATTTCCGGAGACTCCACCGAGCGCCTGAACGAGCTTGCTGTGGACGTCGCGCGGACGCTCTCGAGCATTCCGAGCCTGGTCGACATTCGCTCGGACGCGGAGTCGGGCGACCGCGAGGTGCGTGTGAGCGTCGACCGTGCCCGCGCAGCGGCCGTTGGACTCACCTCGCGGGAAATCGCCGATGCCATCGCCGTCGCCATGCGCGGGGAGAACCTGCGCGAGTTCCGCGGCGATACCGCCGAAGTCGAAGTGCGCCTCGCCTTCCGTGAAAGCGACAAGCAGAGCATCGAACAGCTGGCGGACCTGCCGCTGTACACCGCCGAGGGACGCCGCATTACGCTCGGCAGCGTTGCCGATCTCGAGGTGGGCCTCGCGCCGGACAACATCCGGCGAACGGACAGGCAAACCGCGGTCGTGCTGACCGCCAACCTGGACGGCGAAGCCACGATGACGGACGTGCGCCCGCAGGTCGAAAACCTGATGGAACAGTTTGCGCTGCCGCCCGGTTACAGCTGGAAGTTCGGCCGCGGATTCGAACGGCAGGACGAGACCCAGGCGATGATGGCGCAGAACATCGTACTCGGCGTCGCCTGCATTTTCCTGGTGATGGCGGCGCTGTTCGAGTCGCTGCTGTTCCCCTTCTCGATAATCCTCGGTTCGATCCTGTTTTCGATTTTCGGCGTATTTTTGTTCTTCGCCGCCACCGGCACGACGTTCTCCTTCATGGCGTCTATAGGCATCATGATCCTGATCGGTGTGGTGGTGAACAACGGGATCGTCCTGATCGACCGCATCAACAATTTGCGGCAACAGGGCATGTCGAGGAACAAGGCCATCGTCGAAGGCGGCCGCGACCGCCTGCGGCCGATTCTCATGACCGTCTGCACCACCGTCGTCGGCCTGGCGCCGCTGGCCGTCAGCACGACGCAAGTCGGCGGCGACGGCCCGCCCTACTTCCCGATGGCACGCGCGATCATCGGCGGGCTAGCCTTTTCCTCGATCGTTTCGCTGCTGGTCGTGCCGGCGCTGTACGCCTACTTCGACAGCCTGTCTGCGTGGGGCCGCAAGGTCATGCACACGGCACGGCGACAAACAGCCCCGGCACCGCTGTAGAAGCCTGCTTCACAGGCGACACCCTCTGCCTGCAGGAGCCCGTCTCAGGGGAGACGCGGCGGCTGACGGTCAGCTGCGCCGCCGGCTCGGCGAGACGGCTGCCGAAAAGAT
>DATABW010000286.1:0-2001 GCA_036259375.1 Woeseiaceae bacterium | reverse complement strand
ACCGCCGCTCCGGGGAGCGGCGGTTTTGCTTTCGGCAGCCGCTGAGGGAGCCGGCTCGGCCGGCAGCTGATGGAGATGCACGTCGGCGCCGGCGTGGTCCTTGAGGATGCGCAGCGCCGCCTCCTCTTGCTCCTTGTTGTGGGTGCGCGCCCACAACAAGAGCCCGCCGTGCTCGAGCTGCTCGCTCAGGTGTTCGGCGTGTTGCTCGCCGAGCCAGCGGGCGAGCACGGTGCCGAGCAGCGCGCCGCCGATCGCCGTGCCGGTGACGGCCGCGGCGACGACGCCGGCCGAGGCGACCACGGTACCCGCCGCGAGCACCGCCGGCAGATAGGTCATGGAACCCACGATCACGTCCTCCGTGTCGCCGAGCGAGGCGCGGGTACGGTACGTCGTTCGCGGCGCGTCCGGCGCATCCTCCAGCTCCTGGACCCGCTCGTAGCGGTGCCCGAGCTTCTTCTCGACCGCATCCTCGCTGGCGAGCAGGCTGATGTCGCCGCGCCTGAAGCCCGCCTTGCGCAGGTCCTCCGCGGCCGCATCGAGCGAGCTGACGTCGTGGAACACCGCCACGGCCTCGGTCACCATGGGTTTCTTCGCGTCGGTCTCGGCGGCCATCCTGTACCCCTGTGGCGTCGATCGAAGGCTGAATTTAGGCCATGCCCTGGCGCAACGCCACGCCCGCGATCGCGTTCCCGCATCCTGCCCGCGCACGGTTGCGAGCGCCGGCGGAATGGCCTCACAATCGCTGCAGTCCAGCTCTGGGAGCAGGTCTCATGAAGTCGGGCCACGTCACCCTGGCCGAAGCGCTGGCGCTCCTGCCGCCCGACGCGCAGGGCCGTCGCTACGCCGAGCCGCTCACCAACGGCAGCATGCGCCTGGGCCTCTACGCGCCACGCGGGTTCGACCCGCAACAGCCGCACGAGCAGGACGAGCTGTACCTGGTCGTGCACGGCACCGGCACCTTCCTGCACGACGGCAAGCGAACGCCGTTCGGACCAGGCGACGCGCTGTTCGTCGCCGCCGGTATCGACCACCGCTTCGAGGACTTTTCCGACGATTTCGTGACCTGGGTTGTCTTCTGGGGCCCGAGAGGCGGCGAGCAGTTCTAGATGCCTGTCGTACGGCGAGGGCCGGCAGGCGCCTGTTGCAAACGAGTGCTTACGGAGGCGCTACAATTGTTGCCTTCCAGAGATCTGGTGAAGAAACGCAAAAAAGCCGTACCACATCAGCCTGAATACCTTCCACTATCGCCCACTACGGAAAAGCGCGCGTCCCCGCCACTCAGCGGGCAGTTGAATGACAGTGCTGTTCGTTGTAAACGGTCCGACCGCTTGACTCTGGAGGAGACGCAGCATGGACCGGTTCACCGGCGGTTGCCTGTGCGGCAACGTTCGAATCGTGGCGTCGGGACTCCCATACCGGGTCGGCATTTGTCACTGTCTCGACTGCCGCAAGCATCATGGGGCCCTCTTTCAAACTACGGCGGTGTTCCCTCAGGATGCGGTGACGATCGATGGCGAAACACGCGACTATGCCGGGCGATTTTTCTGTCCCCGCTGCGGCTCGTCGGTTTTCGCCCGCACCGCAGACGAAATCGAAGTGAACCTAGGATCCCTGGATGCCCCCGACCAACTGATGCCAACCTACGAAAGCTGGATCATCCGTCGCGAGGCCTGGTTGCCGCCGTTTCCGCTCACGAGGCGATACGACCGCGATCGTGAGGCCACGGGTCGCTTTGAGGAGTAGGTCTGGCTCAGGAGAGCCCGGGTCCATGCCGAGCATCAAACTGTTCGAACTGGGTCCCACGAGGTCCGCCCGCGTGCGTTGGACATTGTTGGAGGCCGGGCTGGCGTATGAATCGGTGGGCAATCGGGTCGAGATTTTCCGTAGCGATGAATTGCGCAGTATTCATCCGCTCGGAAAATTGCCCGCCGCCATCATCGATGGGAAACCGTTGTTTGAATCGGCAGCCATCGTAACTGCCATCGCAGACTTGGTTCCGGA
>DATABW010000285.1:0-37074 GCA_036259375.1 Woeseiaceae bacterium | reverse complement strand
CATCCGCAGCTCCCGCCCGACGGCGGCACGATTGAACCGGCTGAGTTCGTGCGTTTTGTTACGCAGCTGCTCCTCGGCACGATCGCGATCGACAACGCGCGGCTATTCGACGAGGCGCGGAAGGAACTCGCTGAACGCAATCGTGCCGAGGAGCAGCTGCGTAACAAAACGCACGAACTCAGCCGGTTCAATCGTGCCGCCGTCGGGCGGGAGCTGCGGATGATCGAGCTGAAGAAAGAAATCAACGGGCTTTGCAATCAGCTGGGACAGCCGGCGCGTTACCCGCTGCATTTCGAGGCGGACACGGAAGCTGCCGATGCCTAGAGCACCCCGCGGCGGCGACATGGCCGCTGTCCTCCCGAAATGCGCCGCAACCGACGAGGCGCCGGGATCGCGGCAGCTGCAGGAGGAGATCGCGGGAAGACTCGGCGTTCTGCCGAACTTCTTCCGGCTGCCGCCGCAGAGGCCGGAAATCACTGCAAATTTGTGGGGATTTGCGAAATTCGCCTACCTGGACAACCCGCTGGATGCGCTGTTCAAGGAGCGGTTGTTCGTCTACCTGTCCCGCTTTTGCGATGTTCGCTACTGCGTCATCCGCCACGTCGGGTTCCTGACCGGGCTCGGTCGTCCGGCGGGCGATGAGCGCGCGCCGGTGCAGAGCCTGGAGGAGACATTGCAGCTGCTGCGGCGGCCGTTGCCGAGAGGCCCGGCGCTCGAACGCCACATCGATCGCTGCAAGGCCGCCGCGGCGCCCCTGCCCGAACTGCCGCCGCCCGAATCCGAAATGGACGAAGCGCTGTTTGCCTGCGCCGCGCACGTGTTCCTGGAGACGGCCGAAGCGCCGGACTGCCTCGCTGCAGTTCGGCATATCCTGGGCGCAGCGCGTTCGGAATACCTGCTGGTGCTTCTCTGCTTTGTCCGGACAGCGCATTACTGGACGCGGGTGCACGAGACACTGGAGCTCGAGGACGACGTCCGGGAGCTGCTCGCCAGGAACGATGCGCTGGCCAAGCACCTGCTGAACGATCCGGAGGCCGAGTCGTGCCACATCAGCCAGCGGTTGATGGACGAGCTACGGATGCTGCGGGAGGGCAATCAGCGCCAGAATGAGCTTGCCGATGCCGCTCGCGAAAACGAGGAGCGGCTGCGCAAGACCAATGCCGAGCTGGCCGCCCGCATCGCCGAAGCACGCGACGCGCGCCAGGCGGCCCTCAATGTGATGGAAGATGCCATAGAGGCGAAGGAGGCGCTCGCCGATGCCGATCGGCGAAAGGATGAATTCCTGGCAACACTCGCGCATGAATTGCGTAATCCCCTCGCGCCCATACGCAATTCCGTGCAGATCATGCGGCTTGCGGGAATCGACGGCGATGTGGCCGAGCAGGCGCGCGAAACGATCGAACGGCAAGTCACTCACCTGGTCCGCCTGGTCGACGACCTGCTGGACGTGTCGCGCATCAGTCGCAACAAGTTCGAGCTCCGGAAGGAGCGCGTGGCGCTGGCCGTGGTCATCCAGAGTGCGGTCGAGACCAGCCGGCCGCTCATAGAAGCATCGGGCCAGGAGTTCACGGTGACGCTGCCATCGAAGACGATCTGGGTGAACGCCGATCTGACGCGCCTGGCGCAGGCAGTGTCGAACCTGTTGAACAACGCTGCCAAGTACACGCCGGAGAGCGGCCGCATCCGTCTCATCGTCGAGCGGCAGGGAGAGGCTGTGGTAATTCGCGTCCGCGACACCGGGATCGGGATTCCGCGCGAGATGCGGGCTCACATTTTCGAGATGTTCGGACAGGTCGACACCTCGCACGAACGGAGCCAGGGCGGACTCGGCATCGGCCTGACACTGGTGAAGAACCTCGTCGAGATGCACGGCGGCACGGTCGAGGTGCACAGCGACGGGCCCGGTCGCGGCAGCGAGTTCGTTTTGCGGCTCCCGGTCGTGGAGGCAAGGACGAAAGCGTCCGGCGATAAGGGCGGGGATGCGCTCCCCGGCGCGGCACGCCGGATCCTCGTTGTCGACGACAACCGCGATTCCGCCGATTCGCTCGCGATGCTGCTGGCGCATGCCGGTCACGATACCCACACCGCCCACGACGGGTTCGCAGCGCTCGAAGCGGCGGAGAGTCTCAGGCCCCACGTCATCCTGCTCGACATCGGTATGCCGCAACTCAACGGCTATGAAGTGGCGCGGCGAATACGGCAGGAATCCTGGGGCAGCGACATCGTGCTGATCGCGCTGACCGGTTGGGGGCAGGCAGAGGATCGTGAGGAGTCGCGCGCGGCAGGCTTCGACGATCATTTCGTCAAGCCCGTCGAACACACGGTGCTGGCGAAGCTGCTGTCGGAACTCCCGCGTCGAACGGAGGTGTAGGAGCCCTTCTCACGCGCGACAGCAACATCTGCGGCCGTGCCGCCCATGAACGGGCTCCTGCAGCGGTATCCCATCGACTCCTGCCGTGTTTCCGAATTCGAGAGCAAGGACCGGAGTGCGGCGCTGTCTTCTGCTCGATAGAGTTCACCGCGAACCCGTTAAGAAAGAGTCACCCGCATGAACACCACCGCCAGGGAAGCGAAACTCGCCGCCACCGTTGAAGATCCCCGCTGGGCCGCCGTGGTCGCCCGCAGCCGCGACGCCGACGGCCGTTTCTGGTACTCGGTCGCAACGACAGGGGTCTACTGCCGCCCGTCCTGCGGCGCGCGGCTGGCGCGGCCGGAGAACGTACGCTTTCACGCGACCCGCGAGGACGCGGAACGCGCCGGCTTCCGGCCGTGCAAACGATGCCGGCCCGACGAGCAGGCGCTCGCGGCCCGGCATACGGAGAAGGTCGTGAAGGCCTGCCGGGCCATCGAGCAGGCGATCGAAGCATCGCGACCGGTTCCTGCGCTTGCCGAGCTGGCGGCCGGGGCCGGATTGAGCCGCCATCACTTCCCCCCCCTGTTCCCCAAAACGACCGGGTTGACGCCCAAGGCGTACGCGGCGGCGCATCGCGAACGGCGCCTGCGCCGGGAGCTTGCGAGCGGCGATAGCGTGACGGACGCGATCTTTGGCGCTGGCTATGGCTCGAACGCACGATTCTACGAGAGATCGAACGCCGTCCTCGGCATGACGCCGCGCCGTTACCGGTCCGGCGGAGCGAATGTCGACATCCGTTTCGCTATCGGTGAATGTTCCCTCGGCGCGATCCTGGTCGCGCAAAGCGAGCGCGGGATTTGCGCCATACTGCTCGGTGACGATCCCGACGCGCTGGCCCGCGACCTGCAGGACCTGTTTCCCCGCGCCAATCTCATCGGCGGCGACGCGGAATTCGAAGAAGTCGTGTCCCGGGTCGTCGGTTTCGTCGAGGCGCCTGCCGTAGGACTCGACCTGCCGCTGGACGTGCGCGGCACGGCCTTCCAGCAGCGGGTCTGGCAGGCGCTGCGGGACATCCCGGCCGGCGATCGGGCGAGCTACCGCGCGATCGCCGAGCGCATCGGCGCGCCAGGGTCGGCACGCGCCGTGGCGCAGGCCTGCGGCGCCAACGTCCTCGCCGTAGCCATCCCCTGCCATCGCGTGGTGCGGACGGACGGCGGCCTTTCAGGTTATCGCTGGGGCGTCGAGCGGAAGCGCGCGCTGTTGCAAGCCGAAGCCAAAACGTGAGCGCGCCGGGACGGCCTTTCGAAGCTGTGGCGGACCTGGCGGCCCGCGTCGATACTGTCGATTGGCAAGGTGTTGCCGCGGACCTGGATGCGCGCGGATCGGCGACAGTCGCCGCGCTGCTCACGCCGCGGGAGTGTGACGGACTGGCGGCGCTGTACGAAGACGAATCCCGGTTCAGGAGCCGCGTCGTGATGGCCCGCCACAATTTCGGTCGCGGCGAGTACAAGTACTTCAGCTATCCGCTGCCTGAGCCCGTATCGCTTCTGCGGACCTCGATGTACGAGCACCTGGCCGGCATTGCGAATCGCTGGAGTGCGGCCCTGAAGATCGACGCCCGCTATCCGGAAAAGCATCCGGACTTCATCGCGCGCTGCCGCGAAGCAGGGCAGGTACGGCCGACGCCGCTGCTGCTCTCGTACGAATCCGGCGACTACAACTGCCTGCACCAGGACCTGTACGGCGAACGTGTCTTTCCACTGCAGCTTGCGGTGCTGCTGTCCGAGCCGGGCAAGGATTTCACCGGCGGCGAGTTCGTTTTGACCGAGCAGCGGCCGCGGATGCAGTCGCGCCCCGAGGTCGTGCCGCTGCAGAAGGGCGACGCCGTCGTGTTCGCGGTTCATCTCCGGCCGGTGGAGGGTGCGCGCGGCTACTACCGGGTCAACATGCGCCATGGTGTGAGCCGCCTTCGCAGCGGCCGGCGCCGCACGCTCGGCATCATTTTCCATGACGCGGTTTAGGAGCCGGCGAGACTCCTAGACGGGCTGTGTGCGCGGCAGCTCGACGGTGAAGCAGCAGCTTTTGCCGGGCTCGTTCTCCACGTCGATCGTGCCGCCGTGTGCTTCCACGGCTTGCTTCACGATCATCAGGCCGAGACCCGAACCGCCCTTGCCGGAGTCCGCCTGCACGAAAGGCTTGAACAGTTTGGGCATGAAGTCTTCAGGAATGCCGCCGCACTCGTCCCGCACCGTGAACACGGCACGGCTGTCGGTGTGCTTCGCGGTCACGGCGATGCGGCCGCCGTTGCGGGTGAACTTGACGGCGTTGCGCATCAGGTTGATCAGCGCGGAGCCGAGCAGCGTGCGATCCGCCTCCAGCGTGAAGTCCTCCACCCGGTTGCTCAGGAGCAGGCCCTTGTCGGCGATCTGGCCGGCCAGGTCGTCGTGAGCGCTCTCGACCAGCTCGATGGACCGCAAGCATTCCACGTTCAGGCGGGGCTCCCCGAACAGGCGGGCCTCGATCAGCGAGTCGTCGACCAGCTCTTCGAGCTGGGCGAGCGCGCGGTCGAGCCGTTCGAGGTGAGGGACGCGTTCGGCTTCCGGGACCCGGGCCAGAACCTGTGCGGCGAGCCGCGCGCTGTGCAGCGGGTTCCGGATCTCGTGAGCAATGAAGGAGAAATGTTGCGCCGCCTGGTCGGCGAGCTGCTTGTCGCGCAGCGCGGCGTAAGCGCTGACGGACGCGGCCGCGCCGAGGCCGATGATGTACGTCATGCGCAGCAGGTCATCGACCGCGAAGTCCTCGCCCTTTTCCTTCGCGAGGTCGGCAACCGTCTCGCCGACCAGGTGCATCTCGCGTATCAGGCTGCCGGCATCGACGCCGACTTCCAGCCGTTGCCGGCCATGCCCCTCCGCGCTTTCGATGTGCGGCCAGCCTCCTGCCTTCGACCGCAGCGCCTCGATGACATCGTCGATGAAATGGGGCAGGTGGTCCAGAAGCGCCGACCTGTCGAGCATCAGGTGCAATCGCTCCGGCGCGTGTTCCTGCCAGCGCTCGATCACCTGGTCCTTGTGGGCGGCGATGAAGTCAGCCAGGCGCACGTGCGCTGCCCCCCGCCATTTCAGCTTCACGCCGTCGTGCTGCGACTGTGTTTGCATCCAGTGCACGGCGGGCGTGTAAGGCTGGCGGATCTTTATCGGTCTGGCAGGCGCATACCTGCGCCAGGCAGCAGGCGGGAGGGGGGAGCAGTCGGGTGTCGGTTTCTGGTTTCAAAGGCCCCCCAGTGTAGCCGATCCGGCCCCGCCTCGTCTTCGTTGCGGGAGGGCGAACCGTCGGCCGCGTCGGTGCGTGAGCCGCGCATTTCGCCCTGAATAGCGGCCTCGTCCGCAAGGGAAAACTGCGGTTCGGGTCCAATTCTCTGTGATAGAGTTCGTGGCCAACTGAAGGGCGACACGGGGAGTCGAGATGGACTTGTTTCGCACCAAGGCGATCGGCACCGATGTGCACGGTGAAACCGGCCTGCTCCGCACGCTGGGCGCGGGCGATCTCGTGCTGCTCGGGATCGGGGCCATCATCGGCGCAGGCGTGTTCGTCCTGACGGGCGTCGCCGCCGCGACCCAGGCCGGACCGGCACTCGTCCTCTCTTTCGTGCTGGCGGGTTTCGCCTGCGTTTTTGCCGGTCTCTGCTATGCGGAGCTCGCGGCCGCGGTCGGCGGCTGCGGCAGCGCCTACGGCTACGCTTACGCGGCGCTCGGCGAAATCGTCGCGTGGATCATCGGTTGGGCACTGGTGCTGGAATACGGGATGGCCGTCTCCGCCGTAGCGGTCGGCTGGTCGGGGTATTTCAACAATGCCCTGACTGCGGCCGGCATCGAATTGCCGGCTGCCCTTTTGTCGGCGCCCGGCGCGGACACCGGCGGGATCGTCAACCTGCCGGCGATGCTGATTATCCTTCTGCTGGGCGTCCTGCTCGCGTTCGGCGTCAAGCACAGCGCACGGTTCAACGCTGCCGTCGTCTTCATAAAGCTCATGGCGATAGCGATCTTCATCGTCATCGCCGTCGGCAACGTGGACACGGATAACTGGACGCCCTTCATGCCGTTCGGCTGGCAGGGGATTGTCGATGGCGCCGCGCTCATCTTCTTCGCCTATATCGGGTTCGATGCCGTCTCGACGGCCGCGGAGGAAACGAAACAGCCGCAGCGCAACATGCCGATCGGCATCATCGGCTCGCTTGCCATCTGCACGCTCATTTATATGGTTGTCGCAGGGCTGCTGACCGGAGTCGCGCCGTATTCCACGCTGAACAATCCGTCGCCGGTTTCAGCGGCGCTGCTCAGCCTGGGCCACCGCTGGGGAGCCGCAGTGGTCGCCGCCGGCGCGATTGCCGGGCTCACGACGGTCATGCTCGTGATGTATTACGGACTGTCGCGCGTGCTCTTCGCGATGTCGCGGGATGCATTGCTGCCGGAGCGGTTTGCCGCGGTACACCCGCGGACACGCTCGCCTGTATTCGTCATCGCCATCATCGGCATCGTCGCGTCCTGCGCCGCCGGGTTCACGCCCATCGGTGCGATCGCGCAGCTCGTCAACATCGGCACCTTGTTCGCGTTCGTCATCGTCTGCGTCGGCGTGCTGGTATTGCGCAGGACCCGCCCGGACCTGCACCGCCCGTTCCGCGTCCCGTTCAGCCCGGTGTTTCCGCTCCTCGGTGTGGCGGCCTGCGTGTATCTGATGCTGAACCTGGACCTCGCGACCTGGCAGTATTTCGCAATCTGGATGGCGCTGGGCCTCGTCATCTACGGCGGGTATTCCGTGCGAAACAGCCGACTGGCCGTCGGGACCGCGGAGTAGTCGCTCGGGCGCCGGCTCCTGCAGGTCCTGTTTCGCTTTCAATTAGTGGATTTTCGCCGACCTCTCGGCGGTCGGCCGTGCAAGGCTGTGGTATCGAAATGCCAGTGACAAGATGAACGAAGTGCCGCAGTGGGCGTGGATCGGGTTCGGAGCCACCCTCTTCATATTGCTTGCGATCGATCTCTACACGCACCGGGGGGCTCACGGCCGCTCGCGCCGGCAGGACATCATGTGGAGCTGCGTCTGGATCTCCATCGGTCTCGGATTCACCTTTTTCGTCTGGGGATTGATGGGTGCCGACGCAGCGCAGGAATATCTCGCCGCCTACCTGATCGAGGAGAGCCTGAGCCTCGACAACCTCTTCGTATTCCTGCTGATCTTCCAGACGCTGCAGATTCCACTGGAGAACCAGCGCCGGGCCCTTCTCTGGGGAATCTTCGGCGCGCTCGTCTTCCGCGGGATCTTCATCTTCCTCGGCGTCGCGGCGATGGAACGATGGCAGTGGATCACCTACGTTTTCGGTGCGCTGCTGTTCTTCGCCGCCTGGCGTGCAATGCGCGAGCCCCAGGAAGAGGTGGTGGAAAATCAACTTGTTGAATGGCTTTCGCGCCACCTGCCGATGAGCAAGGATCGGACCAGCCAGAAGCTCTTCGTCCGGGAGAACGGCAAGTTGCTCATTACTCCGCTCCTGGTGGCGATCATCGGGCTGGAGTTGAGCGATATCCTGTTCGCTATCGACTCGGTGCCGGCCGCGTTGTCCGTTACGCGCCGCGAATTCCTGGTCTACAGCTCGAACGCTTTTGCCATCCTCGGGCTGCGATCGCTTTACGTCGTCCTGGTCGCTTCGCTCGAGAAAGTGCGTTACCTGCACTACGGCCTCGCCGCGGTGCTCGCATTCGCCGGCTTCAAACTGGTCACACACGACTGGATACACGTGCCGCCGATGCTCTCGGTCGGCATCATTGCCACCATTCTCCTGACGACGATCGTCATCAGCTTGCGGCTGGCTCCGGAAGGCCGCAAACCATAACGCAACGAGGCACATCATGAGCGATCAGAAAAGCTTCAACGGGAGCTGCTTTTGCGGCGCCATCCAGATGAGCGTGACCGGCGAGCCTGTCGGCATGGGATATTGTCATTGCGATTCCTGCCGGAGCTGGTCTGCCGGGCCGGTCAATGCGTTCACGCTGTGGCCGCCGGACGCGGTGCAGATCACGCAGGGCGGGGACCACCTCGAGTCGTATTCCAAGACGCCCGCGAGCATCCGCAAGTGGTGCAGGACCTGCGGGGGCCACGTCCTCACCGAGCATCCTTCGATGGGCGTGACCGACGTCTATGCGGCCGTCATCCCGGATTTCCCGTTCGAGGCGGGGCTGCACGTGCATTACACGGATACGCGGCTGCCCATGCGGGACGGACTGCCGAAGATGAAGGACCTGCCCGCCGAAATGGGCGGCAGCGGCGAAACCGTCGCGGAATAGCGCTATCCCGTCTCGTCGGAGGCGCCCTGCCTGATTTCCTCGCCCGACGCTTCCAGCCAGGCGGAGCGGGCGATCGGCCGTCGCCACCAGGCGTCGAACTTGCGCTTCCGGTCCTCGTCGTCGCCGGCGAATTCCGCTTCGAAGCCGGCGAGGTCGAGCTGCTCTTGCGTAGCCTCCAGGCCGATACCCGCGGTAACCGACTCGGCGGCCTGGCGGCGTACCTCCGCGAGCATCGCCTGCAGGCGCCGGATGTAGCGCGCGTCGTGCTGTATGGCGCCGTGGCCCGGAACCAGCAGGTCGAAGTCGAATCCGGCGAGTCGCTCGAGCGTCGCGATCCAATCCGCCGGAAAGCTGCCGAACCCGTAAGGAATCGGGTGCACGACCAGGTCCCCGCTCGCCAGCACGCGTTCGCCCGGTAGCCAGAGCACGAGGTCCCCGGGCGTGTTGCCGCGGCCCAGATGCAGGACCTGGATCTCGCGATTTCCCCTCCGGAGCACCAGGCGATCGGTGACCATGAGGTCGGGCGCCACAACGGTGACCCTGTCGAACTCGTCTCGCATCAGCATGAGATCCGGCAGCAGCTCGCTTCTGGCGGGCGGCAGTTCGTCACGGTCCTGCTGGCCCTGCCAGTCCTCGATCAGCTGGTCCAGCATAGGACCGTAGCGCTCGACGTAGTCCATGGGCGGGCCGGTCATCGCCGCCCGTGTTTCGGGATGGGCGACGAATTTCACGCCGGGGAATTCCGCGCGATAGACCTGGTTGCCGAGGTTATGGTCGCCGTGCCAGTGGCTGTTCACGACATGGCTCACCGGGTTGCCCGTCACGCTCCTGATGAGCGCAATCGTGCGCTCGGCCACGATGGGCGCGCCGCCGCCTTCGAACACGATGACGTCATCGGAATTGACGACGAAGAGGGCGTTCGGCTCGACCGGCTCCCGCAGCGGATCGGGGCGCCGCACCAGGTAGATGTCCGGCTTCAGCGGAACGAGCTCGACGGAATACGCATCGCCGGCAAACGCGTCTGCGGCGGGCAGCAGGTACAACGAAATCGCGCCCCAGCGCATCCAAACCTTCATGCCGTGCATCCCCCCTGTTGATGACTCGACGTTGCGACCGCGTGTTCCGAGGCAAGTTCTGCGAAATGCCGATGTGGCCTATCGGTCGCCTCAACAGTGTCCGATTCCGGTCGTAGCGTCCCGAATCCGAACACCGCCGAGACCCGGATGCCGCCGAACACGCCGGTTTCAGCCGTTTTCAAAGCTGGCACGCCCTGTGCAAACAGTACGGCAGCAGTTGCAGAGAGGGAGCGGGAACAGCCGACATGGACTTCGTCCGGGAAGACCTGAAACGGAAACGCCAGACGCGGCGGTGGAGTTACTCCGCCGCCGCGGTCACGGCGTTCGCCGCGCTTGCGATTTTCGTGGCGACGCTCGAGCCTGCTTCGCCGTCGGTGGAGCGCGCGGCGCTGTACATCGACACCGTGGAACGCGGCGAGATGCTGCTGCAGGTGCGCGGACCCGGTGTGCTGGTGCCGCGCGAAATCCGCTGGGTTGCCGCGGCCAGCGAGGCGCGTGTGGACCGGGTGCTGGTCAAGCCGGGAGCCGTGGTCGAACCGGACACGGTGCTGGTCGAGATGAGCAACCCGGAGCTCGAGCAACTGGTCGCCGAAGCCCGCGCGGCCGTGTCCGCCGCCGAGGCCGATTACGCGGCGCTGAAGGTACGGCTGCAGTCGGAAGTGCTCGACCAGCGCGCCGAGCTGGCGTCGGTCAACGCGCAATACGAAGGCGCGCGCCTCGAATCCGAGGGGCAGGCGCACCTCGCCGAGCAGGGCATCATTCCCGCCATCGATCACCGGCGGGCCGAGCTTGCGGCCGAGCAATTGAAGGTCCGCCTCGAGGTGGAGCGGGAGCGGGTGCAGATCATGCAGCAGTCCGTGGATGCGCAGTTGCGTGCCGCGGACGTGCGGCTGGAGCAGCAACGCCAGGCTCTCGCGATGCGCGAAGAGCAGTTCGCGAACCTGCACGTGCGTGCCGGAATAAACGGCGTGCTGCAAACGCTGGAAGTCGAATCGGGGCAGCGCGTGACGCCCGGCACCAATATCGCGCGGGTGGCGCGGCCGGACGAGTTGATGGCAGAGCTCCGCATCGCCGAGACGCAGGCGAAGGACATTCGCGTGAACCAGACGGTCCAGATCGACACGCGCAACGGCATCGTCGAGGGACGGGTGAGCCGCATCGACCCGGCCGTGCAGAACGGCACGGTGCAGGTGGACGTCGAGATCGTCGGCGATCTGCCGCCCGGCGCGCGTCCGGATCTGTCCGTCGACGGCACGATCCTGATCGAGCGGCTCGGAGATGTGCTGCACGTCGGCCGGCCCGCCTACGGGCAACCGGGCTCCACGCTGCGCCTGTTCCGCGTGCAACCGGAATCCGGCATGGCCGTGCGTGTGCCGGTGACGCTCGGCAAGGTGTCGGTCAACCGCGTACAGATTCTCGACGGGTTGCAGGAAGGCGACAGCGTGGTGCTCTCGGATACGTCCCAGTGGGACGACCACGATCGGATCGAACTGAATTGACATCACTGACCTAGGGGAAAGCCGAAATGAGTGACAAAGAGCAGCCGTTGATCGAGCTGACGGGGGTGAAAAAAATCTTTTACACCGACGAGGTGGAAACACACGCGCTCGCCGGGGTGCACGCCGAGATCCACAGCGGCGAGTACGTCGCGATAATGGGACCGTCCGGCTGCGGCAAATCCACGCTGCTCAGTATCCTCGGGCTGCTGGATACGCCGAGCGACGGCCGGTACACGCTGAACGGTACGTCCGTCGAGGATATCAACGCCGGCATGCGGGCACGCATCCGCAACAAGGAAATCGGCTTCATCTTCCAGGCTTTCAACCTGATCGGGGATCTCACGGTTTTCGAGAACGTCGAGTTGCCGCTCACCTACCGCGACGGCATGGCGCGTGCGGAACGCAAGGAGCGGGTGATGGCCTCGCTCGACCGCGTCGGCATGTCGCACCGGGTGAAACATTATCCGGCGCAGCTTTCCGGCGGTCAGCAGCAGCGCGGCGCGGTGGCGCGGGCGCTCGTGGGGCAGCCCTCCATCCTGCTCGCCGACGAGCCGACGGGAAACCTGGACTCGAAGAACGGCGACGCCGTCATGAAGCTGCTGGACGAGCTGCACGCCGACGGCGCGACCATCTGCATGGTGACGCACGACCCGCGCTTCGCCGAATGCGCAAAGCGGCGCATCGCCATGTTCGACGGGCAGGTGGTCGACGAGGAAACGCTGGAGGAACTGCGAGCCAACGAGGAAATCCGGGTGGGAGTGAATTAACGGAGCTGTAGGAGCCTCCCACGGGCGATTCGAAACTGAGGTCAGGCCGCCCGTGAGACGCTTCTGCAAGGCGGGGAAACAACAATGAGAGCGATTATTGACGACGTCCGCTTCGCCTACCGCGCGCTTCGCGCAAGGCCCGGTTTCGTCATCGCAGCCGTACTGACGCTGGCCCTCGGCATAGGCGCCAATACGGCGATCTTCAGCGTTATCAACGCATTCATGCTGAAGCCGCTGCCGTACCCGGACGGCGAACGCCTGGTCGAGATCCACAATACCTACCCCGGCAACGGGCTGGAGAATGCCGGCGTCTCCGTTCCGGACTACCTCGACCGGCGCGAACAGGCCAGCGCGCTCGCGGACTCGGCCCTCTACACCTGGAGCTCGTTCAATCTCGCCGCCAGCGGCGCGGCGGAGCGCCTGCTCGGGTTGGTTGCCTCGCCGTCGCTGTTCTCGACGCTGCGGGTGAGCCCGTTGATCGGCCGCTCCTTCAGCGAAGACGAGGCAGTACCCGGCAACGAGCGGGTGGCGATCCTCACGCACGAGGTCTGGTCGAATCGCTTCGGCAGCGATCGCGGCATCGTCGGCAAAGATATCCGGCTGAACGGCGACAGCTACCGCGTCATCGGCGTCATGCCGCAGGGTTTTTCCTTCCCGAACCGCGACGTCGATCTCTACGTGCCGTTCGCGTTCACGCCTGAGATGGTCTCCGACGAGTCGCGCGGCTGGGAGTTTTCGACGAGCATCGGGCGGCTGAAGCCGGGTGCGACCATCGCGCAGCTCGATGCCCAGATGGACGCGATCGTGCAGTCCAACAAGGACCGCTTCGTCGGCGCCTCCGAACGCGCAGCGGATTACGCGGAGTTCCTGGAGCGCACCGGCTTTACGGGCCGCGCGCAAACCTGGCGGGAGTACCAGGTGGGGGACGTGCGGCTTACCCTGCTCGTGCTGCAGGGGGTAGTCGTGTTCGTGCTGCTGATCGCCTGCGCCAATGTCGCGAACCTGATGCTCGCGCGGGTCCTCGGACGCGCCAAGGAACTGGCGGTGCGCGCCGCCGTGGGCGCGGAACGGCTGCGGGTCAGCCGGCAGCTCGTGTTCGAGGGCGTGCTGCTGGGGCTCGGCGGCGGCTTCGTCGGCTTGTCGCTGTCCTGGATCGTGATTCGGTTGATCGAGCTGTTCGGCATCGACCGGAGCGCGCAGAATTTCGACGTCGTCATCGATCCCTGGGTGCTGGCATTCGCATTCTTCGTCTCCGTGGCGGCCGGGATCGCGTTCAGCCTCATCTCCGTGATCGCCTTGTGGCGGTTGGACCTGCAACAGGTGGTAAAGGAGGGCGGCGGGCAAACCGCGAGCCGCGGCGCCTTGTTCGCGCGCGGCGTGCTGGTCTCCCTGCAGGTCGCGATGGCGGCGACGTTGCTGATCGGCGCGGGGCTCCTGCTGAGAAGTTTCGAAAAGCTGCTGAACGAATCGCCGGGTTTCAATCCGGAAGACGTCGTGGCCGTGCAGATGGAGCTGTCCGGCAGCAAATACAGCGATGACAACGAGCGCCGCCGCTTCCTCGATGCCGTGCTTGCCGGCATCGAGCGCCAGCCGGGCGTCGTTGCCGCCGGCGCGACCAACGTCCTGCCCTTCAACCAGGACGGTAACCAGGCAAGCTACGACATCGAAGGCCGAACGCTCGCCGCCGGCGAAAGCTCGCCCCACGGCCACTCCCGTACGGTCAGCGCCGACTATTTCCGCGCCATGGGCATCCCGTTGCTGCGCGGGCGCCTGTTCGACGCCGCGCTGGACGGAGTCGACTCGCCGCACGCCGTGATCATCGACCAGTTGCTGGCCGACAAGTATTTCGCGGACGAGAACCCGATCGGCCGGCGCATCAGCAACCAGGAGAACGATGACGGCGAACCGGTGTGGTCCACCATCGTGGGGGTCGTCGGTACGATCAAAGGGGATCGGCTGCACGAAGCCCCGTCCAAGGAAACCTACTATCACTTTTACCGTCAGCGGCCGCCCGGCTGGGCATCGCTGGTTGTCCGGACGGTGCTGCCGGCGGCCTCCGCGGGCCGGCAGATCAGCGCGGCCGTGCTCGCGGTCGACCCCGAGCAGCCGGTCTTCAACATGATGAGCATGAGCGAGCGCATCGAGCAGTCACTCGGCAGCCAGCGGGCGCCCACCCTGCTCCTGTCCGTGTTCGCGGTGGTCGCGGTGCTGCTCGCCGTTGTCGGCATCTACGGCGTGCTCGCGTACGTCGTCGGCCAGCGCACCACGGAACTCGGCGTGCGCATGGCTCTCGGCGCGCAGTCGTCGAACGTGCTCGGCCTGGTGCTGGGACAGGGTGCGTGGCTGGTGGGGGCAGGGCTGGTCTTCGGAGTGCTGGCCGCCTTCGCGCTGACGCGCTTCCTGGCGTCACTCCTCTTCGGGGTCTCGACGTTCGATCCGCTCACGTACTTGCTGGTACCGCTCCTGCTGGTCGCTGTCGGGCTGGCGGCCTGCACGTTGCCGGCCTTGAGGGCGACCCGCATCAGCCCGGTCGCCGCGCTGCGCCACCAATGAATACCTTGCTGGAAGACCTGCGTTACGCGTTTCGATCGCTAGGCAAGAGCCCCGGCTTCGCCGCCGTGGCCGTTCTCACACTCGCTCTCGGCATCGGCGCCAATTCCGCCATCTTCAGTGTCGTGCACAACGTGCTGCTGCAGCCGTTGGCGTATGCGGATCCCGACCGGCTAGTGCGCGTGTTCCACGATGCGCCGGAGGACGGTTTTGCCGTGACGCGGGGCGCGTTTTCGCCGCCGGATTTCGAGGACCTGCAGCGGGGCAATTCGGCGTTTGCCGGGCTGGCGGCGTACTACTTCATTCCGGGGCAGAGCGAGACGAGCCTCCTCGGCGGCGAGGCGCCGCAGGAACTCGACACTGCATTCGTCTCCGCCGGTTTCTTCCCGCTGCTCGGCGTGGCCCCCGAGCTCGGCCGGACGCCGGGAGCGGAGGAAAACGTAGCCGGCGCCGACAATGTCGTGGTGTTGAGCCATGGCTTATGGCAGGGCCGGTTCGGCGCGGACCCGCGCATCGTCGGCAAGACCGTTTCGCTGGACGGCGACGCGTTCACAATCATCGGCGTCATGCCAGCGGAGTTCGACTTCCCCTCGAGGGAAGCGGCGATGTGGGTTCCGCTGTCCTTGATCGGCGAGGACGACATTCCGAGGAGGCGCGATCTCCGCTGGCTGGACGTCGTCGGCAGGCTGGCGCCGGGGATGACGCCCGAATCGGCCGATGCGGCCGCCGATACCGTCGTGCAGCGCCTCGCGAGGGAATATCCGGACAGCAACGAGGGCTGGAACGGCGTGACGGTGCAGAGCCTCAAAGCGTCACTCGTCGGTGACGTGCGGCCCGCGCTGCTCGTGCTGCTCGGCGCGGTGGCCCTCGTGCTCCTGATCGCCTGCGCGAACCTCGCCAACCTGCTGCTCGCCCGCGGCAGTGCCCGCGCGCGCGAGTTCGCCATCCGTACGGCCCTGGGCGCCGATCGCGGGCGGATCGTGCGGCAACTGCTGACGGAAAGCCTGGTCCTCGCCCTGCTGGGCGGCGCTCTCGGGCTCGGACTGGCTTACGCCGGTCTCGACACGCTGGTGGCGCTCAGCGCGGACACTATCCCGCGGCCGGACCAGGTCGACCTGGACCTGCGCGTGGTCGCCTTCGCCCTCGCGGCCTCCATCCTGACGGGAGTGCTTTTCGGCCTCGCGCCCTCGCTCGCCGCCTCGAAGCCCGATCTCCAGGATTCGCTGGGCGAGGGTGGGCGCTCCTCCTCCGCCGGCCGGCGCAGCCGGGACATGCGCGGCGCGCTCGTCATCGCGCAGACGGCGCTGGCGGTGGTGCTCCTGGTCGGCGCCGGGCTTTTGATTCGCAGTTTCTGGAACCTGACGCACGTCGATCCGGGCTTTACCGGCGAGAACGTGCTCAGCGTGAGCATTTCGACCCCCTCGGAAGTCATCTTCGACGACGATCGGCGTAGCGCCTACCGGCGGGAGATTCTCAGCCGCGTCGAAAACCTTCCCGGTGTGATCGCGGTCGGCGGGAGCAAGACCGTGCCGCTGCACGGGGGCGGCGAAGGCTATGCCTTCACGGTTCCCGGCCGCGCGGAGCCGGTCGCGCCGGAGTCCGGTGTCCTGATCGTCACGCCGGGGTATTTCCGCGCGCTCGGAATTCCGCTGCTACAGGGCAGGGACTTCTCCCACGCCGACGAAACGGCCGGCGCGCCGGTGCTGGTCGTCAACGAGGCGTTCGCCCGGACCTACCTGCCCGGCCGGAACCCGCTCGGTGAAACCTTGCGACTCGGCGAAACCGAGTTGCGCATCGTCGGCCTCGTCGGCGACGTGCGCAACGACGGGATTGCGCGCGAGGCCGCGCCGGCGGTGTATGCGCCTGCTTTCCTGTTGCCGCGCTCGAGCATGAAGCTGTTCATTCGGACCGCTGCCGATCCCTTGCAGGTGGCGTCGGCCGTGCGAGAGACCATCTGGGACATCAACCCGAACCAGCCGGTTTCCAATATCACCACGATGCAGCAGGTCGTTTCCGAAACCGTGACCCGACCACGCTTCTTCACGCTGTTGCTGGGCGGCTTCGCGGGCCTGGCGATGGTGCTTGCAGCGCTGGGCGTTTACGGAGTGATCGCCTACGCGGTCAGCCGGCGCACGTACGAGATCGGCATTCGCATGGCGCTGGGCGCACGCGCGGGCAGCGTGTTGCGCATGACGATTGCGCAGGGCGTCGCGCCCGCGCTGGCGGGGCTCGTCCTGGGGCTCGCGGCGGCTTTCCTGCTGAGCCGCGTCCTCTCGACCTTGCTCTACGGAGTCGGCGCCGCGGATCCCGCGACTTTCGGCGGCGTGGCGCTGCTGCTGGTTTCGGTGGCGCTTCTGGCCGGCTGGCTGCCGGCGAGTCGTGCGGCGCGGGTCAATCCGGCGTCGGCGTTGAGGCAGGAATGAACGTTGAAACGCTGTTGGAGTTCGGGGCGTCCGTGAGGCGCTCCTGCAGGAACCCGTCTCACGGGCGATCCGGCCTTTAAGGAAGAAAAAATGCGGGCGATCTGGCACGAAATTCGACTGACCCTCAGCCAACTGCGGCACAGCCCGGGATTCACCGCTGTGGCCGCGGGCATACTCGCGCTGGGGCTCGGCGTGACCCTGTACATGTTCACCGTCGTCAATGCGTACATGCTGACGCCGCTGCCGTACCCCAATGCCGACCGCATCATGCACATCGAGCGTGCGAATCCGCTGCACGGGTTCGACAGCATGGAAGTGACGCAGCACGATTTCATCGATTGGCGGGAAGTGCAGCAGAGCTTCGAGACACTGGCGGCCTTCTACGTCGGTACGGTCAACCTGTCCGGGGGCGAGCTGCCGGAGCGCTACGAGGGCGCGTTCATCACGCCCTCGGCCTTCGAGGTCATCCGGCAGGACGCCCATATCGGCCGCACGCTCGTGCCCGCCGATAGCGCGCCCGGCGCCGAGCCCGTGATCGTGCTGGGTTACGAGGCCTGGCTCAACCGCTATGACGGCGATCCGGGCATTCTTGGCCGGACGGTGCGCGTGAACGGCGTCCCGAGCACCGTGGTCGGCGTCATGCCCGAGGGCTTCGCGTTCCCGCTGGCGCAGGAAATCTGGGTGCCGCTCATCGTCGACCTGTCGAAGATCGATCGTGGCGAAGGCATGACCGTGGAGGCATTCGGGCGTCTGAAGCGCGGGGTGACGCTGGAGCAGGCGCGCGCCGAGTTCGCCAACATCGCTGCGGCGCTCGCCGAGCGTTACGAAGCCAACGAAAACATCACGACCGTCATCAAGCCGTTCCAGCAGGAATACATCGCCGAGGAAGCCCGCACGAGCATTTCGGCCATGTTCATCGCGGTGCTGCTGGTGCTGCTGATCGCGTGCGCGAACGTTGCAAACCTGATCCTTGCGCGGACCTCGGCGCGTCAGAAGGACATCGCGCTGCGCGCCGCGCTCGGCGCCAGCCGCTGGCGCATTCTCGTGCACGTGCTGACGGAAAGCGTGGTGCTTGCGTCGATCGGAGCGGCCATTGGCTGGTTCCTCGCCGACGCAGGTCTCGACCTGACGGACCGAGCATTCGTCGCGGCCGGCATCCAGTTGCCGTTCTGGGTCACGTTCGACCTCGACGGGCGGGTCATGCTGTTCGCCGCCTGCGTAGCCGTGGCCGCGGGCGTGATCGCCGGGCTTGCGCCGGCGCTGCGCGCCACCCGCACGGATGTGAACGAATACCTGAAGGAAGGCGCGAAGGGTAGCGGCGCGTCGGCGTCGCGATTGAGCCGCACTCTGGTCACGGCGGAGATCGCGCTGTCATGCATCCTGCTCGTCAGCTCCGGGTTGATGATCAAGAGCGTCCTGAACCTCAACTCGCGCCCGCTCGGCATCGAGAATACGCAGCTGCTGACGGGGCGCATCGGGCTGCCGGAGGCGCAGTACCCGGACGGGGCATCGCAGTTCCGGTTCTTCGAAGAACTGGTCGAGCGGCTGAACCGGGATCCGGACGTAGTCGGAGCCACCGTGGCGTACTCGTATCCCGGCCTCGACTCATGGAGCGTGCCCTACCGCACGCGCGCAATGGAAATGCCTGAATCGGGGCAGCTGCCCTGGGCGACCTATGCCGGCGTCATGAACAACTTTGCCGATGTGCTCGGCCTCGACCTGTTGAAAGGCCGCTGGTTCGATTCCCGCGAGCACGCGGGAAGCGAGCCGGTCGTCATTGTCGACCAGCGGTTCGCACAGGCAGTGTTTCCCGACGGCGACCCGGTCGGTCAGGAGATCCAGATCCTGCTCGGGGAAGCGGAGGACGCAAACAGCCGCTGGCATACCATCGTCGGCGTCACCGAAGCGACGACGATGGACGCGCTGGACGATCCGGAGCGGCCCTCGGTTTTCGTGCCACTCGTGCAGGTGCCCCAGCGGTTCCTCACGGTTGCGGTCGACACACGCGGTGAGCCGTTGGCGTTCGCGCAAACCTTGCGCGAGACGGTACGCCAGATCGATGCCGACATTCCGGTCTACTGGGTTCGTACGCTCGACGACTGGGTGTGGGCGGGGCACTTCACGTCGCGCATCGTCTCGACGCTGTTCGGCATCTTCGCGTTCGTCGCCGTCGCGTTGTCGGCGGCCGGCATCTACAGCGTGCTCGCGTACTCGGTGGCCCAGCGCACCCGCGAAATCGGCGTGCGCCGCGCGCTCGGGGCCCTCGACGGCCGCATTCTCAACATGATCCTCGGCCAGGGCGCCTGGCAACTCGGCATTGGGCTGGCCGTGGGACTCGCATGCGCCGTCGTATTCGCGCGGTTGCTGTCGGCGATGCTGGCGGGCGTGTCGCCGTTCGATCCGTCGACCCTGCTGGGGGTTGCGCTGATACTGCTTACCGTGGCGTTGCTCGCGTCCCTGGTCCCGGCGCTGCGCGCGATGCGCGTGAACCCGATGGAAGCTTTGCGGTATGAATAAGGGTCGGGGCGCGTATCGGACATTCAGGAGCCCGTCTCACGGGCGGCCCGCACGTCGATGCCGCGTCGCCCTGGAAACGGGCTCCTGCAATTCCGGATCACGCCCGTCGCTCGAAGATCTGCCGCACGGTGTCGAGGGTGTCCGCGTCTTCCGGCCCTTTGTCTTCACGGTAGCGTTTGACGCGAGCGAAGCGCAGCGCCATGCCGCCCGGATAGTGTGGGCTGGCCTGCAGGTCGTTGAAGGCAATCTCGACGACGAGCTCCGGGCGTACGTACACCACGTGTCCCTCGCGCCCGGTTTCGAGCTCCAGCAGGCGTTTCGTCTGCCAGGCGAGCATCTTGTCCGTCATCCCCTTGAACGTTTTCCCGAGCATGACGAAGTCGCCGCTGTCCGGATCGCGGGCGGCGAGATGCAGGTTGCTCAGCCAGCCGCGGCGGCGGCCGCTGCCCCATTCCGCGGCGATGATGGCGAGGTCGAGCGTGTGCGCGGGTTTTATCTTGAGCCAGCCGGCGCCGCGATTACCGGCTTCGTAAAGGCTGTCCAGCGCCTTGGCCATCAGTCCTTCGTGCCCGGCGGCGAGCGCCTGCTCCAGGAAACTGGCGGCGGCCTCTCGGTCCGACGTCACGAGCCGCGGGATCCGCAGCCCGGCGGGCAGTGCGCGGGACATTGCCTCGACACGCTCGGCGGCCGTCCGGTCGAGCAGGTCCTCGCCGTCAGCGTGCAGGCAATCGAAAAAGAACGCGTCCAGGGGCAACGATTCGCGCAGGCCTTCGACATCGAGCTTGCGGCCGAAACGCCGCATCGTGACCTGGAACGGGTGCGGCGTGCCGTCGCCGCGGAGCGCAATGACTTCGCCGTCGAGAATCAGCGCGCGCGCCGGCAATTTCCGGACCGCATCGACGATCTCCGGCAAGCGCACGGAAACCTCGTTGAGCTGCCGGGTGAAGATGCGGATGTCCCCGCCGGCCTTGTGCACCTGGATCCGGGCGCCGTCCAGCTTGTATTCAAACGCCGCTTCGCCGAACACGTCGAGAGCCGCCGCCGTGCTTTCCGCCGTCTGGGCGAGCATCGGCTGCACCGGCTTCAGCAGCTCCAGCCGGAACGCCTCCAGTCCCGCGCGGCCTTCGGTCAGGGCGGCTTCCGCCACGAGCGCCGGATTGCCGGCGAGCATCACCGCGCGGCGTACCTCGCGGACCGGCAAGTCGGCGGCCCTGGCGATCGCGTCCGCCATGACGCCTTCCAGCGCACCCTGCCGCAGCTCGCCGAGCACCAGGCGAGCGAGAAAATCCTGTTCCGTCGCCGTGGCGCTGGCAAAAAGGTCGCGGAGCCGGCGCTTTCGTGCGGCAGCCGACCCCTTGCCGGAAAACCCCGCGATCTCCTCGAACGCGTTGTCCACGTCTCCGATTCTGAGCGTGGGCTCACTGGCGGCCTCGGCTGCGAGCACGTCGCGCACGATGGCCGGGCCGAGCCCGATGCGTCCCTGGCGCAGGCTGCCGGCCAGGTAGCCGACGCCGGTTTCGATTTCAGCCGGTCCGAACTGCTCGAGACAGTCGCGAAGCAGGTCGATCTTCTTCAGGCGGCTGCGCGTCGCCGCTACCGCATCGGACGTTTCCGCCAGTTTCAGAAACAGCATGGGATCTCGCGTAATCAGGGCCGGGCCTACGATTATTGCCGGATGGGAGCACCAGGGGGAGGAATATGAACAATCTCAAGAGTGCAGCACGCCAGCTGGCGAAGCGCCCGGGCCTTGCGGCGATCATCGTACTGACGCTTGCCCTCGGCGTGGGCGCGAATGCGGCCATGTTTTCGCTGTTCCACCAGATGCTGCTGGAGCCGCTGCCGGTGCCCGCGCCGGAACGCCTGGTCATCCTCAGCTCGCCGGGCCCGAAGTCGGGATCCGTGTCCTGCAGCGGCATCGGCGAGTGCGACCAGGTGTTCAGTTATCCCATGCTGCGCGACCTGCAGCGTGAGCAGACGGTGTTCACCGGCATCGCCGCCCATCGGGGATTCTCCGCGAACATAGCCGCCGAAGGGACGCCCGCAATCGCGGGTGAGGGTGTGGTCGTCAACGGCGATTACTTCCCCGTGCTGCGATTGACACCGGCGCTGGGGCGGCTGATAGGCCCGGAGGACGAGCCGAAGATCGGCGAGCGCCGGGTCGCCGTCCTCAGTCACGACTACTGGCAGAACAACTTCGGCGGTTCCGCCTCCGTGCTCGGGACGACGCTGACGGTGAACGGGCAGCGCCTCACGGTAATCGGCGTCGCGCCGGAAGGCTTTTCCGGCGCGAGCCTCGGGAATCGCCCGCAGGTGTTCGTGCCCTTGACGATGCGCGGCTTGATGGAGCCGTATTTCCCCGAGGACTCCGAAAACCGCCGATCCTACTGGGCGTACCTGTTCGCGCGCCTGAAACCGGGCGTGACGATGGAGCAGGCGCAGGCCGCCATCAACGGCCCCTACCGCGCAATCATCAACGAGATCGAGGTGCCCCTCAACGCCGACTCGTCCGAGCGGTTCATTGCGGATTTCCGGGAAAAGAGCATCGTGCTCGCGCCGGGCGCGCGGGGGCAGAGCCGGACCCCCGACGACGCCCGCCTGCCGCTGACGCTACTCTTCGGCGTCACGGCGCTGGTGCTGGTCATCGCCTGCGTCAACATCGCCAACCTCCTGCTCGCCCGCGGCGCGATGCGCGCCGGCGAGATGGCGTTGCGCTCGGCGATCGGCGCCAGCCGCCGGCAGATGGTGGCGCAACTCGTAACCGAGGCCGGTCTTCTCGGCCTCCTCGGCTGCCTGGCCGGCCTGCCGATCGCCGCGGCCACGCTGGGCCTGATTGCCGCCATCATGCCCGCGGAAGCGGCGGCGGACCTGGGCGTGAGCCTGAGCGGCGCGGCCGTCGCTTTCGCCGGCGGTATCTCGCTCGTCACGGTCTTTTTCTTCGGCCTGTTCCCGGCGCTGGCGGCCACGCGCACGCCGGCGGGCGCGGTCCTGAAGGAGCAGGCAGGACAACAATCCGGCGGCCGCGGCATGGCGCGGTTCCGCCGCTCGCTCGCAACCGTGCAGATTGCCTTCTCGATGGTGCTGCTCGTGCTGGCCGGCCTCTTCGCGCAGAGCCTCGCCAATGTGGCGCGGGTCGACCTCGGCCTGGAGGCCGACTCGGTCGCGAGCTTCGGCGTGGCGCCGGTGCTCTCCGGTTACACACCGGAGCGCTCGGCCGCGCTGTTCCGGCGCATCGAGGAAGAGCTGGCTGCGCTGCCCGGCGTCACCAGTGTCGCCTCCGCGATGGTCGGTGTCGTCGTCGGCGACGGCTGGGGCGGCAACGTCTCGGTGGAGGGTTTCGAAGCGGCGCCGGACGACGACACGAACGCACAGTACAACAAGGTGAGCGAGGGCTTCTTCCGGACGCTCGGGATACCGCTCCTTTCGGGCCGCGATTTCAGCGAAGCCGATGCGGCAGGACGGCCGGAGGTCGCGATCGTCAACGAGAGCTTTGCGCAGAAGTTCGGCCTGGGCGACGACGTCATCGGCAAACGGATGGCCTTCGGCTCCGGGGGCGAGCTCGGCATCGAGATCGTCGGCCTCGTCGCGGATGCGAAGTACAGCCAGGTGAAGGAGGAGATTCCGCCGCAAGTCTTCCTCCCGCGTTACCAGGACGAGGAGCTCGGGTTCCTGAACTTCTACGTGCGCAGCGGCCTCCAGCCCGGCGACATGCTCGCCTCGATGGTCCAGGTCGTCGAACGGCTGGACCCCAACCTGCCGGTGAACGGCCTGGCGACGCTGCCGGACGTCATCCGCGACAACACTTTCCTCGACCGCATGATCGGGATGCTTTCCGGCGGCTTTGCGCTGCTCGCGACCTTGCTGGCCGCGACGGGCCTGTACGGCGTGCTGGCGTACTCCGTTGCGCAGCGGACGCGCGAGCTCGGACTTCGGCAGGCGCTGGGTGCGACACCGGGACGGCTGCGGTCGATGGTGCTGAGGCAGGTCGGCTGGATGGGGCTGATCGGCGGTGCCGCCGGGCTCGTGCTGGCAGTCTTGCTCGGACGCGCAGCGGAGTCGGTGCTGTTCGGCCTTTCCGGTTACGAGCCGGCCGTGCTCGCGTCGGCCGTGCTCGTGCTCGGCGCCGTCATCACCGCTGCGGGTTACCTGCCGGCGCGCCGCGCGTCGAGCGTCGATCCCTTGCAGGCCTTGCGCTACGAGTGAAGAGGAGGCCATGACGTCCATGCACAACGTCCGCCACGCCTTGCGCATGCTGCGCAAGAGCCCGGGCTTCACCGCAGTCGCGCTCGTCACCCTCGCCCTCGGAATCGGTGCGAACACGGCCATTTTTTCGGTGGTGAATGGCGTCGTTCTCCAGCCGCTCGACTACGCGCAGCCCGAGCGTATCGTCCGCCTGCAGACGAGCTGGGCAGGCGAGCCGGACGCCGGCATCTCGCCAGCCGAGTATTTCGACTACCGCGACGAGCTCGACGTGTTCTCTTCCCTGGGCGTGTACGCGTTTTCGTCGCCGAGCATTACCGGCGGCGACCGGCCGGAACGCCTCCGCGGCGCGTTCGTATCGAGCGGGGTCCTGCCGGCGCTGGGAGCACGACCGGTGCTCGGCCGGACGTTGACGGCCGAAGAAGAACTGCCGGAGCATGATGTCGCGATCATAGGCTTCGACCTGTGGCAGCGCCGCTTCAGCGGCGCCGAAGACATCGTCGGCAGCCGCGTGACCCTGAACGGCAGCCCGCGCACGATCGTCGGTGTGCTCCCGGCCGGTTTCCGGATGCCGGAGGACTATACCGACGGCCAGGCGACCGAGGTCTACCTGCCGCTCGGTATCGACCGCACGACAATTCCCAACCGAGGCAGCCATTTCCTCGCGGGCGTCGCGCGGCTCGCGCCGGGCGTATCGGTGGAGGACGCGGCCACCGCGGTTCGCGCGCTCGCCGGCCGCATGGTCGAGCAGCATCCGGGCGACTACCCGGCGGATATGCAGTTCGCCGCGACGGCGTTCCCGCTGGCGGAGGACGTGGTCGGTCCGATACGGCCGGCGCTGTTCGTGCTCCTCTGCGCCGTCGGCCTCGTGCTGCTGGTTGCCTGCGCGAACGTCGCGAATCTCCTGATCGCGCGGGCCGAGGCGCGGCGCGGCGAGCTCGCGCTTCGCACTGCGCTGGGCGCCGGCCGCGGTCGCATTCTCGGCCAGCTCGTAGTCGAAAGCCTGGTACTCGCGGGGCTGGGCGGCGTGCTTGGCGTGGCGCTGGCGGCGGGCGGCATCGAGCTCCTCGTCGCACTGCAACCACCGGACGTGCCGCGTATCGATACCGTCACGATCGACTGGCGGGTGCTGGTCTTCACGGCCGCGACGACGGGTTTCACAGGCGTTCTCCTCGGCATACTGCCGGCGCTCGCCGCGAGCCGGACCGATCCCGCGGCCGCCTTGCACGACGGCGGCGGGCGGGCTACCGGCGGTCGGCAGCCGCTGCGCGCAGCGCTGGTCATTGGTGAAATCGCGGCGGCGCTCGTGCTCGTCATTGGTGCCACCCTGCTGGTCAGGAGCTACGCCGAGCTCAGCGAAGTGGACCCCGGTTACCGGGTCGACGGGGTGCTGACTACCGATCTCAGCCTTGCGCCGTCGGATTATGCGGATGCGGACGTGAGCCCGTTCTTCGCGCGCCTGCTCGAGCGGATCGGGGAGCTGCCGGGCGTCACGGCGGCGGGTGCGGTCTCGAACCTGCCGCTCGCGACGGACCTGGGCGACCTCAACTTCGAGATCGGGGGGCGTGAAACTCCCGACGATGCGGTTTCCCCGAAAGCCGACTGGCAGGCGGTCACGCCCGATTACCTCGACGCACTGCGGATTCCGCTGATCTCCGGTCGCGGCATAGAGCCGACTGACGGCGTCGACGCTCCGGGCGTCGTCGTCCTCAACGAGACCGCCGCGCTGCGCTATTGGCCGGGCGAGAACCCGCTCGGGCAGCGGATATTGCTGGGTGGCGGCGCGGCGCCCGGCTGGGTCACGGTGGTCGGAGTCGTGCGTGACGTGCGGCACGCGGGATTCGACGAGCCGCCGCAGTCGCAGATGTACCTGTCGCACGAGCAGTTCCGGTTCTGGGACAACGGCGGTCCGGTCCGCGGGATGACGCTGGTCGTGCGCACGCCCGGCGAGCCGACCGCGCTCGCAGGCGCTGTACGACAGGCCGTCGCAGACATCGATCCCGCGCTGCCGCTCGGCGAGTTTCGCACCATGGATCAGGTCGTGTCGGAGTCGCTCGCGCGTCCACGGCTGATGATGTCGCTGCTCGCCGTTTTTGCGGCTGTCGCGCTGGTGATGGGCGCGGTCGGTATCTACGGCGTCATGGCCTGGCTCGTCGGCCGCCGAACGCGGGAGCTGGGCATCCGCCTGGCGCTGGGCGCCCGGGCTCGCGACGTCGCCGGGCTGGTTTTGAAGCAGAGCTTCGCGCTGACCGCCGCCGGCATCGCCGCCGGCCTGGCGATCGCTGCCGTGGTCACGCGCGCGCTCGGCGGGATGCTGTATGGCGTGACGCCGCTCGACGGCTGGACGTTCGTCGCCGTGCCACTCACCCTCGCGGCGGTGGCGCTGCTCGCCGCCTGGATACCGACCTGGCGCGCGTCACGCATCGATCCCAACACGGTGCTGCGGCATGAGTAGCGTGCTGCACGATCTTCGTTACGCCATTCGGGCACTGCTGAAGAGCCCGGGCTTCAGCGCGGTCGCGGTTTTGACGCGCGCCATCGGCATTGGCGCAAACACGGCCATTTTCAGCGTCGTCAACAGCGTGCTGCTGAAGCCGCTGCCGCCGGCGTTGCTTGCCAAACCGATTCGCGACGAGCTGCATCTAATCGATAGCCAACTGCCGCTGGACGACCTGCGGAAGATGGAGCAGCGCCTGCCGATTCGGTGGCACAGCCGCGGTTTTACATGCTGCTGCTCGACGTGTTCGCGGCGGCCGCGCTGAATAAGGATAAGCGATGCTCCTGAACTCGCTCGATTTGAGACACGTGCTCCGCGGATTGCGGCGCACGCCCGTGTTCACCGTCGTGACGCTGCTGACGCTTGCGCTCGCGATAGGCGCGAATACGGCGGTCTTCAGCCTGGTCGACCAGACGCTGCTCCGGTCGCTGCCGTATCCGGAGCCGGAACGCCTCGTCGCCGTATGGGCGGACTGGAGCAAGCGAGGCGCGCAGCGTGACGACTACACCAACCCCGCGGATTTCGCCGATTGGCGGGAGCAGTCCCGCACGATCGAGGACATGGCGGCCTACGAGGAGACGAGCCCGGCTCTGACGGGGTTCGGCGATCCGCGCCTGCTGGCCGGGGCCGGGGTCAGCCACTCGTTCTTCGACGTGCTCGGTATCCGATTGCAGATCGGTCGTGGGTTCGCCGCGCAGGAGGACGTGCCGAACGGACCGAACGTGGCGGTCGTCAGTAATGCCTTCTGGCGGGGCGAGCTGAAGAGCGATCCCGGCGTATTGCAGCAGACGCTGACGCTCAATGGCGAGCCTTACAGCATCATCGGAGTGCTGCCGCGCGGCTTCTCCTTTCCGTTCATGCCCGATCGCGACGTCTGGACGTTATTGCAAGCCGAACGCGAGGGGCGGGGCAGTGCCTTCCTGCGCGTCATCGGGCGGCTGGCGCCTGGCGCTGACATCGAAAGCGCAACCGCGGACATGAGCACCATCGCCGCGCGCATCAGCAGTGAGTTCCGGGAGACGAACGAAGATATCGGCATTTACGTCCAGCCGCTGAAGGATGCTGTAGTGGACGGCGTCCGCCTCCGCCTGCTGGTGCTGTGGGCGGCAGTGGGTTTCGTGCTGCTCGTGGCCTGCGTGAACATCGCGAACCTGCTGCTGGTGCGGGCGGCCGGCCGGGCGCGCGAGCTTGCGATCCGTGGCACATTGGGCGCGCGGCGCGGGGCGCTGATGAAGCTGGTGGTCCTCGAAAGTGTGCTGCTCTCGCTCGGCGGCACCTTGCTCGGGCTCCTGTTCGCCGAACTCGCGATAAGCGCAATGCACAGCCAGCTGCCGGGCGGCATCACCGAGTACGTCGCGCCCGTCATCGACCTGCGGGTGCTTGCGGTCGCGGTGCTGGCCGGCCTCGTTACCGGTATCGCGTTCGGTCTGATTCCGGCGTTCCGGGCCGGCGGTGCCGATCCCGTCGGCGTACTGCGTGGCGGCGAGCGTGGCGGAAACACCTCGATATCGTCGCGCACGCGTAACGTGCTGGTGGTCGCCAACTTCGCGCTGGCGCTCGCGCTTACCGTCGGCGCCGGCCTGTTCGCCAGGAGCCTGGTCAAGCTGGAAGCGGTCGATCCCGGCTTCCGGGCCGACGGTGTCCTCACCGCGACCATCACCCTGCCGGAGGCCTCCTACGGGGATGCGGACGCATTGCGGGCTTTCCAGCACGCGCTCGACGAGCGGCTGGGGGCGCTGCCCGGCGTCAGGCAAGCAGGCCTGACGCATTCATTGCCGCTGGCGGACCTCAATACCGATGCCAGCCTGTTCATCGAAGGCCGGCCGACGGAGCGGCGGGACGGGCGCGCGCACATGTGGTACAGCATCGTGACTCCCGGCTATCTGGAAGCGCTGAATATCCGCCCGGTGCAGGGGCGCGTTTTCACCGAGCAGGACCGGAACGGAAGCGCAGGGCACATCGTCGTTAACGCAGCTTTCGCGCGGCAGTATTTCGGCGGCACCGACGCGGTGGGTCAGCGCGTAACGCCGGGCGATCCCGGCGACGGCAACTGGCTCACGATCATCGGCGTCGTCGACGACGTGCGGTTCTTCGGTGTCGACCAGCGGCAGACGCCGGCGGCCTACCTGCCGCTGTACCTCTATCCCCAGCGCCTGCTGTTTCTTGCCCTGCAAGCCGCCGGCGATCCGTTGCTGCTGGCAGGGCCGCTGCGCGATGCGGTGGCGGCGCTGGACCCGACGGTCGCCGTTGACAGCGTGCGCCCGATGACGGCGCTGGTCGATGCCTCCCTGCAGCCGGCGCGCTCGACCGCAGCGCTCGTCGGCGCCTTTGCGGCGGCGGCGTTGCTCATCGCCGTAATCGGCGTGTACGGAACGCTGTCCTATGCAGCGGCGCAACGACGGCGCGAATTCGGCGTGCGCATGGCGCTGGGTGCCAGCGGCGGAACCGTGCTCAGCCTCGTCCTGCGGCAGGGAATGCTGCTCGCGCTGGCGGGTATCGGCATCGGGCTGGCGCTGACCGCGCTCATCACGCGCGGATTCGGCGCGCTGTTGTACGAGGTGCATCCATTGGACCCCCTGGTCTTCGGCGGCGTCGCCGCGCTGCTGCTCGCCGTGGCGCTGGCTGCGACGGCAATACCCGCCTGGCGCGCAGGGCGCACGCAGCCGATGCGCGTGTTGCGGGAGGAATAGGCGTGGCGGCATTGCCCGTGAAGATCACACTGCAGACACTGACCCGGCGTCGCCGTCGCGCGCCGCCATGCGGCGAGAACTCAGCCGACCAGCGATCGAGGATGCTCTAGTGACAAACCTGGCTTTTGATTTGAAGCACGTGTTCCGCTCGTTGCTGAAAAGCCCCGCGCTTTTTGCCAGCGCCGTGTTGCTGCTCGCCCTCGGCATTGGCGCCACCACGGCGATATTCAGCGTCGTGAACCGGGTATTGCTCGATCCGCTGCCGTATCGCGAGCCGGACCGGCTGGTCATGATCTGGGGCGAGCTTGCCGCGCGCGATGTCATGCATTTCCCGGAGTCGCCGACCAACCTCGAGGATTATCGGCAACAGTCGCAACTCTTCCAGGATCTCGCCGGCGTCTTCAGCTTCGGTCAGCCTTTCGTGCGCGACGGCGCCGAACCGCGGCAACTGACTGCGGGCATAGCGACCTGGAATTTCCTGTCCGTGCTGGGCGTGGAGCCGATGCTCGGCCGCGGATTCGATGCGAAGGACGGCGCCTTCAGCGCCTCCGACGTGCCGCCCGGCACTCCGCCTCCCGGGAACGCGTTTGCACCGCCGCGCACGGCCATCATCAGTCATGGCTTGTGGCAGCGCGAGTTCGGCGGCGATCCGGGAGCGGTCGGTGAAATCGTCGAGCTGGGCGGCGGCCCGGTCGAGATCGTGGGCGTGCTGCCGCCGAATTTCCGCCTGCACATGCCGGCGCCGGCGGGCGTGGCGTCGGACATCGACATCTGGGTGCCGTCGCGGGTCGATCTCGCCGCCGCGCCGCGGAACAACGTGTTCATGCAAATGATCGGCCGTCTGAAAGACGGCGTGACGGTCGCGCAGGCCCAGGACGAGATGGACGCGATATCCGCGCGTCTCAGCGAGGTAGAGCCGTCCTTCGCAGCCGGGGGCTCGCGCAAGTGGGTCCGGCCGTTCGATACCGAGTTGACCGCGGATGTCCGGGCGACCTTGTGGGCGCTGTTCGGCGCCGCGTTCTTCGTTCTCCTGATTGCCTGCGCAAACGTGGCGAACCTGTTGCTGGTGCGTGCCGCGGGCCGCATACGGGAGCTGTCGGTACGCTCCGCTCTTGGTGCGGGACGCGGCCGCCTCATCCGGCAGATGTTGCTCGAAGCGGGCGTCCTCGCGCTGGCCGGAGCGGCGGCCGGCGCGCTGCTGGCGTTCGCCGGCCTGAAGCTACTGCTGCTTTCCGCGCCGGACAACATCGCGCGACTCGACACCGCCGGTATAGACGGGGGCGTGCTGCTGTTCACGATCGCCGTTGCGGCGCTGACGACCGTTCTCGCCGGACTCGTCCCCGCGGTACACGGGTCCCGCCTGCGCATCGTGGATCAACTCAAGGAGCGGACCGGCATGGCCGGGTCCTCCGGTGGAAACCGGCTGCGGACCGGGCTGGTCGTGGGAGAGATCGCGTTGTCTTTCGTGCTCTTGATCGGCACAGGGCTCATGATCCGGAGCTTCATGGAACTGCAACGCGTCGATCCCGGCTTCGACGCGGAGCCGCTCCTGACCTTCGAATTGAACCTGCCGTTCACACGCTACCCGGATCCCGAATCGCAAAGCCGTTTCTTCGAAGCGTTCCAGGAGCGCCTCTCGAACCTTCCCGGCGTGGTGGCAGCGTCAGGCATCACGCCGCTGCCGCTGGCGGGCGAGCCTTTCCACGGCCGCTACAGCACTGCCGCAGCGGTCGATGAATCCAGCGAGTTCAGCCAGGCGCATTACCGCGTGGTGCTGCCGGGCTACTTCGAGACGACGCAGGCGGAGCTTTTGGCCGGACGCTACCTGACACGCGATGACGACAAGAACGCGCGACCGTATGTCGTCGTCGACGATACGCTGGCGCAGAAATCCTGGCCCGGCGCCGACCCGATCGGTCAGCGGGTCTGGGTGCGCCTGACGACCCCGGAGATGACGTCCTACGAGGTCGTCGGCGTCGTGCGGCACCAGGCACAGGAAAGCCTGCACGAGGTGCCGCGCGAGACAATTTATTTCGCCAATGGCACCGCCGGCGCCGTCGGCGGCATCAACGACTGGGTCGTGCGCACCGAGCTCGAGCCGCTGAGCCTCGTGCCGCAGATCAAGCGGGAGCTCGCCCGGCTCGACGCTCGCCTGCCGCTTGCGAAGATCAGGCCGATGGGCGATTACCTCGCCGATTCGATGGCGCGGACACGTTTTGCGCTGCAGCTGATCGGTGCCTTCGGCGCGGCCGCGCTGGTGATCGCCGCCATTGGCCTTTATGCGGTAATTTATTACGTGGTTCGAAGCCGCCGTGCCGAAATCGGCGTGCGCATGTCGTTCGGCGCGGAGGGCCGCCACATCTTTCACCTTTTTCTGCGCTATGGACTGGCGCTGGCCGCGGCCGGGCTGTCCCTGGGCGCTGTCGCGGCCGTCGGATTGAGTCGCAGCATCAGCGGCTTCCTCGTGGGCGTGACGCCGACCGATCTGCCGACCTACCTGGCCACGGCGCTGTTCTTCGCGCTGATTGCGCTGGCCGCCAGCTTCGTGCCGGCATGGCGCGCTGCTCGCGTCGAACCCATGCGCGTGCTGCGCGAGGAATGATTAAGGAGTGAACACCCGGTGAATCTCAATATCCTGTTCCGCGGCCTGCGCCGCAGCCCGCGACTGAGCCTGGCGGTCGTTTTCTGCATCGCGCTCGGCATGGCCGCCACCGCCGCGGTCGCGACCTTGATCGACCTCACGACGTTTCGTGCGCCGCCGTTCCCGGATGCCGACCGGTTCGTCCGGATCTGGAACTCGGAGGCCGGTACGGAGCAGCGCGACATGCTCGCTTACCGGGATTTCGGCGATCTTCGCGAGCGACTCACCGCGCTGGACGCCCTCGAGAGCGCGGCACGGGCGCGGCTGGTCTGGCACCGGGAGGGCGATATCGGGCGGCGGGTGGAGGGTGAGGCGATCACCGCCGGGTATTTCGACCTGCTCGACGTCCAGCCATACATCGGCCGCATGATCAGCGCGGAAGAACACCGGCGGGGTGATGCCGTACTGCTTCTCAGCTACGACACCTGGGGACGCGAGTTCAATTACGACGAGAAGGTACTGGGACAGCCCCTGCGGGTGAGCTACCAGGTCGACGGCACCGGTGCCGTTTACACGATTGTCGGCGTACTGCCGCCCGAGTTCGTGGGCACGACCGAAGAGGACATGCCCGATCTCGAGTTCTGGATTCCACTCGAGAACTACTTCACCGACGAGCTGCAGGAGGATCGCTCGGCGCAGGCCCTCCTCGCGCTGGGCCGGCTCGCGCCGGGAGCCACGCTTGCACAGGCGCAGGCGCAGGCCGATGCGTTGAACGCGGCGCTGGAAGGGGAATTCGACGCGTTCGCAAACGATCACGTCTTTACCGTCGAGCCGTTCGGCGCGAACTGGCGTTCGCCGTTCCGCACCGCCAGCGCCGCGTTCGGACTGGCGGCCCTGTTGCTGCTCGGAATCGCCGTCGTGAACGTGGCGCTGTTGCTGCTGGCTCGCACACTCGAGCGGCGGCATGAGTTCGCCGTTCGCGGCGCGCTGGGCGCCGGGCGCCGGCAATTGCTGGTGCAGGTGCTCGGCGAAACGATGCTGCTGGCGTTCGTCGGCGGGGTCGTGGGCGTTCTCCTCGCGGCGCCGCTGCTCAATTTCTTTCTCGGAATCGCGGACGTCACAGTGCCCGGTTACCTGGAGCCGGCGCCGCAGCTGCCGACGCTGGCAGTGACCTTCGCCGTGCTCCTCCTGGCCGGTTTCGCGGCGGCCGCGCTGCCGGCCTGGCTGGGTGCCCGCGTCGATGCGGCCGAGGCGCTGCGTGAGGGAAATTCGAAGGTGGCGGGCTCCGGTCATGCCAGCCGCTGGGGCTCGCGGCTCGTCGGCGTGGAGCTGGCGTTGACGCTCATGCTGGTGACCGCGGCCGCGCTCCTCGGCCGGTCGTACCTGGAGCTCGGCGACACCGATCTCGGCTTCGCGACCGAAAACCGCTTGCGGATGGGCTTGTTCGTGAACACTGCCGATGTACCGGACGACGAGGGGCTGCCGGCGTTCTACGAGCGGCTCGAATCGACGCTTCGCTCGGAGCAGGGCGTGAGAGACGTAGGTCTCGTGTGGCCGACGGCGCCGCTCATCGAACCCGTCGTGGGGCGGCTGCAGCACGCGGCCATTGAGACGGACGAGCCGGAAGGGCTGCGCGTCAGTAACTTCATCGTCGGCGACAGCTTCTTCGACGCGTTGGCGATTCCGCTGGTGGCAGGGCGAGGCTTCGACGGGCGCGAAGATCGGCTGGAGACGAACAGCGCCATCATCAGCGCGTCACTTGCCGCGCAGTTCGGCGGTTCGGAGCAGGCGCTGAACCAGCTCGTTCGCCTGAACGGCTCCGAATACCGGGTCGTGGGCGTGGTTCGCGACGCCAAATTCGGCGGACCGATGGAGAATGCGCTGCACCGCTTCGAGATGTACCTGTCCTTGCGCCAGCTGCCGCGGCGCATCGTTTCGCCCCTGGTGCACGTGGACGGCGATCCTGCGACGTTCGTCGAGCCGTTGAAGCGCCGGCTGGCCGAGGTGGCGCCGAACTCCGCGGTGGACTGGGTGGATCCGCTCCAGACCTTTATTGCGTGGCTGTACCGCGACAGCGCCTTTCGCCTCGCCGTGATCGCCGCATTCGGCATCAGCGCCTTGCTGCTGGCGCTGGTCGGGCTGTACGCCGTGCTGTCGCAGCAGGTGGTGCGCGCTACGGGCGAGATCGGAATTCGCAAGTCGCTGGGCGCGACCGACGGACGTATCGAGCGAGAAATCGTCCTGCGCGGTCTTCGCACCGTGCTGGCGGGTCTCGCCGCGGGTGCGGTCGCTTCGCTAGCGTTCGCGCGCGTGCTCGGCAACCTGCTGCACGGCGTCGGCGTCTACGATCCCGTGGCGTTTGCCGCGTCCGCCGGGGTGCTGCTGCTGGCGGCGCTCGTCGCGTGCTGGCTCCCGGCGCATCGGGCCGCAAAACTGGAGCCGGTGGCGGCGCTGCGCCACGAATGAATGGAGTATTGGAAAGGAACTTCGCTTTGAAACTACGACAACTGAAATACGTGGTTGCGATTGCCGACAACGGACTGAACATGACCGCCGCAGCAAACAGCCTTTACACCTCCCAACCGGGTGTCAGCAAGCAACTCAAGCAGCTGGAAGAGGAACTCGGCGTGGAGATATTCGTGCGCCATGGAAAAAATCTTATCCGGATTACCCCGGTAGGCCAGGAGATCATCGCACGTGCCAGGGTGATCGTGCGGGAGGCCGAGAACATCAAGCGGATGTGTCGGGCGCAATCGCCCGCCGCCCGGATTTGCAAGACGGGATAAATCCGCCTTGGAGCCTCTTTTGCAGGAGCTGCGGCATGCCGCCCGGAGGGCTGGCAAGTGAAGTTGACAACGAATATTGGCCAGGACATTCGCTATGCCGTTCGGCAGCTTGCGAAAAACCCCGGGTTTACACTTGTCGCGGTGGTTACGCTGGCACTGGGCATAGGCGCCAATACCGCGATCTTCTCCGTCGTCGACGGCGTGTTGCTGCGTCCCGCGCCGTTTGCGGAAACCGAACGGCTGATGATGGTCTGGGAGACGGATCGAAACAGCGGAACGACGCGCGAGCCGGCGTCGCTTCCCGATTACCTCGACTTCCGCGATCGAAGCGAAACCTTCGAGACAATGGCCGGCTTCGCTGCGGGCGACGTCAACCTGACACACGCGGGTGGCGAGCCGCTGCGGCTGCCGGCCGTGTCGTCCACGCACGAGCTGCTTCCGATGCTCGGCATCGAGCCGATAATCGGCCGAACCTTCACGGCTGAGGAAACCGCGCCGGGCGGCGGCCACGTCGTCCTGATCTCCGAAAGGCTATGGGAGCGGCTCTACCGGCGAGATACCGGAGTGCTCGGCGGGACGGTACGGCTGGACGGTGTCGCCTACAGCATCGTCGGCGTCGTTCCGGATTCCGCGGACTTCGGGATGCTGCAGATCCTGGGAGCGGCGGCTTACTCCCGCGGTTTCGCGGATCGCGGCGGGCGCCAGCAGGTCGGCGTGTGGATGCCGCTGCAGCAGAGCACCGAAGAATGGTCGCGCGATACCCACCCGATGTTCGTGGCCGGGCGGCTGACCAGGGGAGCAGGTCCCGACGCTGCGCAGCTCGAGCTGGCGGCGATCGCCGCCGAGCTGGAAAGGCTGTACCCCGAGAACGACGCACGCGGTGTGAACGTAGAGCCGTTCGACACCGTCATCTTCGGCGACGTGCGCCCGGCATTGCTCGTGCTGCTCTGCGCGGTCGGGCTGGTCCTGCTCGTCGCCTGCGCCAACGTCGCCAACCTGCTGCTGGCGCGGTCGTCCGGGCGCGCGCGGGAAGTCGCGGTTCGCGCGGCGCTCGGCGCCGGCGGCGGCCGGTTGGCCCGGCAGTTCCTGGTGGAGGGCGTCCTGTTGGCACTGGTCGGGGGCGCGGCGGGTGTCGTTCTCGCCGTTCTGGGGACGGAGCTGCTGCTGGGGTTTGCGCCGGGTGACATTCCGCGGCTGGAGACCGTTGGCGTCGACTGGCGCCCGCTCGGCGTAGCGCTGGCGATCTCGTTGGTTGTCGGCGTCGCTTTCGGCCTCGTGCCGACGCTGCAGGCCCGCCGTGCCGATCTTACAGGCGGATTGCAGTCCGAGGCCGGCGGGACGAAGAGCTCCGGTCGCGGCCTGCTGCGCTCCGCCCTGGTCGTCGCCGAGCTCGCCGGCGCCGTCGTGCTGCTCGTGGGCGCAGTGCTGCTGATGAAGAGTTTCTGGCAGATCCTCGCGGTCGATCCCGGATTTCGTGCCGAGCAGGTGCTCAAGGCCGAGTTCCAGCTTCCGGAGAGCCGCTATCCCGCCGATTTCGCAACCTGGCCGAACTTCCGCGAGATGCACCGCTTTAATGCCGCGCTGCTCGAGCGCACGCACGCCTTGCCCGGTGTGGAAGCCGCGGCCATCGCCGGCAGCCACCCGCTGGACCAGGGGTTCACCAACTCTTTCCAGATCGTGGGCCGGGAAGCGGAATCCGCGGGCTTCGCCGAAATTTCGATCCGGCGCGTAACGCCGGGCTACTTCGATACCGTCCGCCTGGCCGTGCACCGCGGGCGTGCATTCGCGGAAGCCGACAGCACCGACGCGCCGACGGTGGCATTGATCAATGAGGCGGCCGCCAGCCGGTATTTTCCGGACCAGGATCCGATCGGTCAGCGAATTGCCTTCTGGGGCGACGACAGGCGCATTGTGGGTATTGTCGCCAACGAGAAAATCCACGGGCTGACGGCGGACACGCCGGCGGCCGTTTACACGCCGCTTGCGCAGACACCCGCGTTGGGTTCGGAGGTGCTGCTGGTGCGAACGAGTAGCCGCCCCGATGCTCTCGCGGCCTCCGTGCGCTCGGCTATCCACGATGTCGATCCGGAGCTGGCAGTCTTCGGTGTCGAACCGCTCCGGCAAACGATCGGCCGCAGCGTCTCCGGGCAGCGTTTCACGATGCTGTTGCTCGGCGCCTTCGCCGCAGTGGCGATTGTGCTGGCGGGCATCGGTATCCACGGTGTATTGAGCTACATCGTGTCCCGGCGAACTGCGGAACTGGGCATCCGGATGGCGCTGGGAGCGAGCCGCGGGAACGTGATCGGGCTCGTGGCCGGGCAGGGGGCACGGCTGGCGGCCTTCGGCCTGGCAATCGGGCTGGCTGTTGCGTTGGCTGCTACACGACTGCTCGGATCCCTTTTATACGGCGTCACGGCCACCGATCCAGCGACGTTCGCGGCGGTCGGCTTCGGTGTATTCGCCGTCGCCATGCTGGCCACGGTCCTGCCCGCCCGCCGCGCAACCGGCGTTGCACCGGTGGATGCCCTACGCCACGCATAGGAAGCCGTCATGGAAACCCTGCTGCATACGACGTTCGCTATGCCGCCCAAAGGCTGGTCAGGTCAGGGCCGCGGTGGTGAGGCGGGCCCGCTGCATCCCCGCGCGGCGCGCCGGCGAATCACCCCGATGCGGGCGCTGCGCGAAAACATGATTTGGAAACGGGAAATGACATGGAATCCTTGATTCACACGAAGAACATCGAAAAGTCCGTGCCGCAAGGAGAGAACAAGCTGTACCTGCTGCGACAGATCTCGCTCGACGTCCC
>DATABW010000284.1:0-2738 GCA_036259375.1 Woeseiaceae bacterium | reverse complement strand
CCGCCCAGGCTTTCCGGGAGCACGCGCGAGCTCGTGCCGATGCCGCCTTTCCAGGCGAACGCCTGCGTTCCCGTTCCGGCGCCGACGCTGCCTTCCTCGACCGGCCCGCCGTTAGCCGCCGCGAGCGCGGCGAACACTTCATCGCGCCCGATCGCGTCGGCCCAAAGGTCGTTCACACCGGCATCATTGGTTTCGCCGACGACCGGATTGATCGTGTGCTGCCCCATGCCAGGCTGTTCGTAGACCCATTCCTTGAGCGCATCCGCCGCACTCCACACGCACAGGGTGCAGGTGAGCAAAACCGGTGTTTCGATTTCTCCGAGTTCGCGGATCTGCGTGACGCCGGTCAGCTTGCCGTAGCCGTTGCCGACGTGCACGGCGGCGGGTACCGGGTGCGTGTACAGGTTGCCGGGTCCCGGAATGACGGCCGTGACACCGGTGCGCACGGCGTCGCCCTCGATCACAGTCGCATGTCCGACCTTCACGCCCTCGACGTCCGTGATCGCGTTCAGCGGTCCGGGCGGAAAGATCCCGACCACGAGGCCGATGTCGCGCGCGCGCGGGCGTTCGACGTCCGTTCCGGCCGCGACAGTGGCCGCCACAGGCAGCCACGACAGGATCGCGACGGCGCAGGAAACCCGGCATCGACCGCTCATCGACCGCCCCCCGTCTCCCCTTCAGGTGCCCGCCATTCGGGCTGCTCCCGGGTCGGTAGCGGCGCCGCGCGCGTGGCCAGCTCGACGGTTCTCCGGGCGAGTATGTCCGTGGAAGCGATCAGCGGCACGTCCAGATCCGCGGCGCGCAGCACGAGCGGTATCTCGGTGCAGGCGGCAATGACCAGTTCCGCGCCGCGTGCGGCCAGGGAATCCACCAGGGTCTGCATGCCCCGCCCGACGTCCTCGCTCCTGTCGCCCGCCTTCACGCGATTAATCAGGTTCATGAGTCGTCCCAGTGCCTCCTTCTCCAACAATACCGGGGCATGGCCGGCGCGGACCAGCGCCTGCTGGTAGAGCCCCGCCTCCTGGAGTCCGTCGGTGGCGAGGAGGCCGGCGCGCCGCGCGCCGGGCATTGCACGCCCGATCTCGCGTACCGATTCGGCAATGATACTGACCAGGGGAATGGCCGCCGCCTGCCGGATCGGATCGACGAATGCGTGCGCCGAATTACAGGGCATCACCAGGAAATCCGCACCGGCAGCTTCCAGTGAACGCGCCATCTGAGCGAGCAGGCGTCCGACCTCCGGCTCGCCGCTCCGGATCGCCGCCTGCCGGTTCGGCACCTTCGGGTTGTGCTCGACGATCATGCGGATGTGATCCTGGTCCCGCTCGGCCGGGGTGAGGGCGATGACCTTCGCCATGAAATCGACGGTCGCATCCGGGCCCATGCCGCCCAGAACCCCGACCGTCAGTTGCCGCTCACTCATGGTGCCGTGTGCACTCAATCGGGAACGCCGAGGCGCTTGTGCATGATCGGGCTCGTGGTCGTGTACTGCAGGTGGACTTTCTTGTCGGGTTCTATGCGCTGCTTGATCGCGAACGCGGCCAGCGCCGCTTCGTGGAAGCCGCACAGGATGAGCTTCTTCTTGCCCGGGTAGAAATTGATATCGCCGATCGCATAAATACCGGGTTCGGACGTTTCGAATTTTTCCGTGTCGACGTTGATCGTCTTGCGATTGATGTCGAGGCCCCACTCGGCAATCGGCCCGAGCTTCGGCGCCAGGCCGAAAAACACGAGCAGGTGATCGGCGGGTATGTCGAGCGCCTCGCCGTCCGATTTTTGCACCGTCACCGCTGAAAGCTGGCCGTGACCGCCCTTGAGTGCGGTCGCGTTCGCGCCATCGACAAGGTCCATTTCACCCGCTCGTACCATTGCGCGCATCTTCTCGACCGATGCGGGCGCCGCCCGGAACGCTTCCCGCCGGTGCACAAGGGTGATGTGAGATGCTTTGCCGTGAAGTTCCAGCACCCAGTCCAGCGCCGAGTCGCCGCCACCGAAAATTACGAGCTTCCGCCCTGCGAACACCCGCGGATCGCGTACGCGATAATGCAGCGTCCTGCCCTCGAATGCGGCCGCCTCGGGAACCTTCAACGGCCGCGGCTGGAAGGAACCCACACCGCCCGCAATCACCACCGCTTTGGAATCGAATTGCGTGCCGGCGGCGGTTTCGACGCGGAACTTCGCATCCCCCTGCCGCCGGACCACGGTCACTTCCTCACCGAGGTGCATGCCGCAATGAAACGGCTCGATTTGCTTCAGCAGCTGGTTCGTCAGCTCCTGCCCGGTGCAGACCGGAATCGCCGGAATGTCGTAGATGGGCTTGTCCGGGTACAACTCCGAACACTGCCCGCCCGGCTGCGGAATCGAATCGACGACCTCCGCCTTCAGCCCGAGCAGCCCCAGCTCGAAAACCTGGAACAGCCCGCAAGGCCCGGCGCCTACGATGACGACATCGGTATCGATCACTTCCTCGGCTTCCCTCTGCAAAAGAGGCCGAATGTTACACGCCGGCCCGCCAGAGTGTCGAAGCCTTCGCGGTGCTCTGATAGTTGACGCGCTGTAGCTAGCGGAGCGGGGACCGGGGGATGCCTTTGGCGGAATGGCTCCCTCCGGGACCTTTGGTCCCTCCGGTCCGCTTTATTTCCGCCAAAGGCCCCCCGCTGATGCCCGGAATCCGCCGTAAGGAACGCACTCCTCCAGCCAGTCAACGGCCGATCAGCGAGAGACTTCGTCGAACGAGG
>DATABW010000283.1:0-2462 GCA_036259375.1 Woeseiaceae bacterium | reverse complement strand
ACTTCGTGCCGAGTACCTTGAGCGCCACCGAGCCTGCTTCGACGACGAAAGGGCGCCCGCTGTCGGCAGCGACGTCGAACATTGCCTCGCCCGAGTGCAGCTCTACGCGGCGCGCCGCTTCGTCGTAACGCACGGCGACTTCGGACACCGTATTGAGGATGATGATCGACCCGTCGCTCAACGCAATCGAGCGCTGCTCGCCGAAATCCGTCTTGTGCGCGACGGCAGGCGGTGGGTCCTGCGGCAAAAGGAACGGCAGGCTGGCCAAGACGGACAGCGCAGCGAGGCCGGCGGCGGCCATCCAGCGCACTCCGCGACGCTTGCGCAGCGGTTTTCGACCCGTTTGGCGCGCGAATCTGCCTTCGCCGGCGATCGGGATGACGTCCGGCCCGGTGCCGTCGGCCAGCAAGAGAGCCTGCTCGATGCTACCGGGCCGCTCCGCTATCTCCTGCTCCAGCACGGCGATCGCGAGAAATGAATCGATGTGCTGCGGCGAACGCTTCAACCAGCGGACGAATTGCCGGCGGGTCTCCTGGTCGTTCGGGCCGTCGGCCAGCTCGAACAACCATGCCGCTGCCTGCTCGGACACCGGAACGTCTGGTTCGGCAAATTCGCTGTTCATTCGTTGTCCCGTCAGTTGCTGCGGGGCGCATCGGCGATCAGGCGATCGCGAAGCCGCGCGTAAGCCTTGACGATGTAGCGCTTCACCATCCGTTCCGAAACGCCGAGATGCGCAGCGATCTCCTCATAGGTCATTCCGTGCGCTGTTTTCAGGACGATGGTCGAGCGGTAATGAGGCGGCAAGGCATTCAGCGCGCGTTCTATGCGCTCCAGCCGCTTGGCTCGCTCGTAATCCTCGGCGCTGTCCTCCGGGCCGGCGATGCCGTCGAGCTCCTCCGGCGGCCGTGTCTCCAGCATCCTCTGCCCGGCGCGCCAGTCATTGATCACGTTGGCCGCGACGCGGAACAGGTACGCGCGAGGATGCTCCACCACCCGGCTCTCCGGGATGCGCAGGAGGCGCAGGTATACTTCCTGCGACACGTCCTCGGCGTCGGCCTCTGCCTTGAGGCCGCTCCGGAGGAAATTCAGCAATCGCAGGTGGTATTCGTCGTACCACTGCGCGACCTCCGAGCCCCTCTCCGGTATCGACTCTTCTTCGGGCTCGACGTCCCCCCGCACAGCTACTCTCCCGTTCAGCCGCCGTGACGTCGAGTGATACCAGAAATCCTTCCGCAAGGGAAATCACCCGATCCGCGGGCTCCTGCGGCCCGGCGCGGGCTGCATAGTGCGCGCGAATCGGGCGGTCGATCCCGGCCAGGACTGTCCCTTCCGCCCCTTTAGAATGTGTAACCGACGCTGAAGGTGATCGTACGCGGCATGATGAAGCGCCCGTTCGGTGCGGCGGGATTGCGCGGATCGCCTTCCGTCAGCCCTTCCTCGTCCGTTATGTTGTCCAACGCGAGCTGGAACGTCAGCCGGTCCAGCGCCACGATCGTACCCAGATCGAGTTTCTCATACCCCTCCAGCACGACGTTGTTGCCGGGATCGCTGAAGCGGTCGTCCACCGCCGTAAGGGTGCCATAGATCGACACGTCGGCTTCTCCGGCGAAGAAGTTGTAGATCGGGGTCACCCGCAGCTGCCAGCCGGGCTGCCGCTGCACCTCGTTGCCGTCGTTGTCCGTACCGATGATCTCGGTTTCCTGGATCGTGGCATTGAGGTTCACGGAGAGTCCGAAATCCGTGTAGTAGTTGCCGTCGAGTTCGAGGCCAATTGCCTCGTTTTTGGACGCGACGCCTGCCGTGACCCCTGAAAGCGCGACGAAAAATGACGGGTCGACCTCCGTGTAGTACGCCGTCGCATAGAGACTCGTCGTGTCGCCGGCGTATTTGTAGCCGGCCTCGTACTGATTGACATCGATGATGAGGTCATTCCCGTTGGCGAAGGCACCGGCATTGTCGCGGTAATCATCGAAATAGGGCATCTTGACGCCCGAGTTGACACGGGCGAATACGCCCATCTCGTCATTCAGCGAGTAATTGGCCGCGGCCGTCCAGGCGACTTCGTTTTCGTCGGTCTGGATGACCAGGTCGACCAGCCCGTCCGTGTTCGTGTCCGCCGAATACTCCACCTGGTGGGTTTCGTAGCGCAGACCGAAATCGAGGGTAAGGACGTCGGTGGCGTCAAACTCCAGGGCCGCGTAGCCCGCGTTCGTGGTTGCATCGCCCTTGGCGTCGAGGTCGAAGTTGAAGCCGCAGCTGTCGACGGTCGGTTCGTTACAGGCGATCCCGTCGACGATTTCGCCGCCGTTCTCGACCACCTGGTACTTGCTGTTTCCGATCGACCAGACTTCGTCCGACGATGAGTTCGCGGTGTACAGACCGACCGTCAGGACGCCGCGGTCGAGCGCCCTCGCCAGGCTGATGTCGTTCGTGAACGAGTCGATGTTCTTGCGGACTTCCCA
>DATABW010000282.1:0-8541 GCA_036259375.1 Woeseiaceae bacterium | reverse complement strand
TCTGCTGTATACGATTCTGCTGGTGCCGATCACGATCCTCCCGTACCTCTCCGGCATGAGCGGCCTGATCTATCTCGCCTCGGCGCTGGCCCTCGGCAGCGGGTTTCTCTACTACGCCCTCCGCATGAAATACGATCACGCGCGGGCACTGCCGATGAAGGTATTCCGCTATTCGATCAATTACCTCATGCTGTTGTTCGCTGCCCTGCTGATCGATCACTATTTCCTGATCACCTTGCACGTGAACCCTGCCGCCTGAGGCAAATCGCGCTCGCCGCCCGGATATGCGGCAGCTCCCCGCCCCCCGGATTTGCTAGACTCCGACCCGCGGTCCCGCCGCGCGAAACGATGGACATCACGCCGATACTCGAGAACCTGAATGAAGCACAGCGCCGCGCCGTGACCGCGGAGCCGCGCCCGGTGCTGGTAATCGCCGGCGCCGGCAGCGGCAAGACGCGCGTGCTGACGCATCGGGCCGCCTGGCTGATCGACGTCGAAGGCATCGCGCCGCAAAGCCTCCTGGCCGTCACGTTCACCAACAAGGCCGCTGCCGAGATGCGCGGGCGTATCGAGGCACTGCTGCGCCTGCCGGTGCAGCACCTCTGGGTCGGCACGTTCCACGGGCTGGCGCATCGCCTGTTACGGCGGCACTGGGCGGAGGCGGGGCTGCCGCAGAATTTCCAGATCATGGATTCCGACGACCAGCTCCGCGTGATCAAGCGGCTGATCCGGAACCTCGAGCTGGACGACAGCCAGTGGGTGCCGCGCGAGATCCAGTACTTCATCAACGCGCAGAAGGACGAGGGCCTCAGGCCTTCGCACCTCATCGACGAGCGGGACGCGAACCGGGCGCAGTTCATCGCGATTTATCGCGAATACCAGGAGTTCTGCGACCGCGGCGGACTGGTCGACTTCGGCGAGCTGCTGCTCCGGGCGCACGAGCTCTGGCGCGATAACCCGGAAGTGCTCGAGCACTACCGGCGGCGCTTTCGCCACATACTCGTGGACGAGTTCCAGGACACCAACTCGATCCAGTACGCGTGGCTGCGCCTGCTTGCAGGCAACACGGGGCTGCCGTTCGTGGTCGGCGACGACGACCAGTCGATTTACCGCTGGCGAGGGGCGAGGGTCGAGCACATCGCCCGCTTCCAGAAGGATTTTCCGGGCGCTGAGGTCGTCAAGCTGGAACAGAACTACCGTTCGACCGCGACCATCCTCAACGCCGCGAATGCCGTTATCGCGAATAACGATGCGCGCATGGGCAAGAACCTGTGGACCGAAGGGAAGGAAGGCGAGCCGATCCGCGTGTACTCGGCCTACAACGAACGGGACGAGGCCGAGTTCATCGTGGGGCGCCTGCGCGACTGGAGCGAACAGGGAAACGCGCGTGCCGACGTGGCGGTGCTTTACCGTTCCAATGCGCAGTCCCGGGTCCTGGAGGAATATCTCCTGAACGCACGGCTGCCGTACCGTGTTTACGGCGGATTACGCTTCTTCGAGCGTGCCGAGATCAAGGATGCGCTGGCTTACCTGCGGCTCATTTCGAATCGCGACGACGATAACGCGTTCGAGCGAATCGTCAATCGGCCGACGCGCGGCATCGGCGCGCGCACGGTCGAGGCGATCCGCGCCTACGCGCGCGCGAACGGTTGCTCGCTGTGGCGCGCTGCCGGCGCGGTGGCGAGCGATGAGACGGCCGGCGGACGAGCGCGATCGGCGGTGATGGTGTTCCTGAACCTCGTCGAGCGCATGGCGAAAGACCTGGTGCCGCTCGGTCTTGCGGACCAGGTCGATCACGTAATCTATGCCAGTGGACTCGTGGACTTCTTCCGCAAGGAGAAGGGCGAGCAAGGCGAAACTCGCGTCGAGAACCTGGAGGAACTGGTCAGCGCTGCGCGGAGCTTTACCAAGGATCCCGCCGACGAGATGTCGGTGCTGGATGCGTTCCTGGCGCACGCGGCACTCGAAGCGGGCGAGGGGCAGGCCGGCAACTGGGAGGACTGCTTCCAGCTGATGACCATGCACTCGGCCAAGGGCCTCGAGTTTGCAACGGTGTTCCTCTGCGGCATGGAAGACGGCCTGTTCCCGCACCGGCGGTCGGTGACGGATACCGGAAGCCTGGAGGAGGAGCGGCGGCTCTGCTACGTCGGCATCACTCGAGCCAGGCAGTGCCTGTACATTACGCATGCCGAGAAGCGGCGGCTGCACGGCGTCGACAGCCTTGCCTTCCCTTCACGTTTCATCGCCGAGATTCCGACGGAGCTCATCGAGGAAGTCAGGCCACGCGTGCAGGTGGCTCGCCCGGTGTACGCGGATATGCGGCCGCGCGGACGTAGCGGCAGTTTACAGCCGGGCTCTGACGTGGGCGTCCGGCTCGGCCAGCGCGTGCGGCACGGAAAATTCGGCGAGGGCGTCATCCTGAACTGCGAAGGCCAGGGTCCCCACGCCCGTGTCGAAGTCAACTTCGAGCACGCCGGCACCAAATGGCTGGTCCTGAACTACGCCAACCTCGATTTCCTCGGGTCGGACCAACGTAAGATGTTGTAGACATTGAAAAACGAGAAAAAGAACGGGCGTTATACAGCCCTGATCACGCCTTTCAGGCCATGAAATCGTCTGTTGCGCAGCTGCGATGAAGGCGCTGCTTTCGGTGCCGAAAAAGGGGGTTTAAGCCTTGTATTCTGCCATTTCACGATCTCTTTTGCTGTATTCTCAGGCACTTAGGTTGGTCCGACCCCACAGACCATGAAGATACTGATTCTTGGCGCCGGGCAGGTCGGCTCCTCCGCGGCGTATAACCTGTCGCGCGAGGAAGCGAACGAGGTCACCGTCGTCGACATGCGCGCGGATGTCCTGCGGGAGCTGCAGGACCGGCTCGATATCCGCACGGTAGTCGGTCACGCCGCCTACCCGGAAGTGCTGGACCGCGCCGGCGCGAGCGACGCCGACATCATTATCGCGCTCACCGATTCGGACGAGACCAACATGGTCGCGTGCCAGGTGGCGTACACGCTGTATCACACCCCTACCAAGATCGCCCGTATCCGCGCGGCCGACTACATGAACGCGGACGTGCTTTTTTCACCTGACGCATTTCCCGTCGACGTCCGGATCAGTCCCGAGCAGCTGGTCTGCCAGTACGTAGAACAGCTCATTCATTTTCCCGGTGCCCTGCAGGTGCTCGATTTTGCGAACGGCCGAGTAAGGCTCGTCGGTGCCATGGCGGAGCGCGGCGGATTGCTGGTCGGCCAGAAGATTGCGAATCTCAAAGAGCACATTCCGGATGCGGAGGGACGGATTGCGGCCGTGTACCGGGACGGCCTGGCACTGCAAACCGATGGCGATACCGTGATCCAGGAGGGCGACGAGGTCTTCTTCATCTCGGCGCGCCAGAACGTAAAGACGTTCCTGAACGAGATGCGCAAGCTCGAGAACCCGGTGCGCCGGGTTTTCATCGCCGGCGGCGGCAACATCGGTTCGCGGCTGGCGCACGCGCTCGAACAGACTAACCAGGTCAAGGTGATCGAACGTAATCCCGAGCGCGCTCGCGTCATCTCGGAGCAGCTCAACAAGGCCATCGTGCTGGTCGGCGATGCGGCGGATGAGGATCTGCTGCTGGAGGAGAACATCGACAGCGTCGATGTGTTCTGCGCCCTCACCAACGCCGAGGAAGCGAACATTCTCTCGGCGATGCTGGCAAAGCGACTGGGCGCCAAGAAAGTGATGGCGCTGATTAACCGGCCGTCGTACGCAGAGCTGGTGGAGTCCGGCACCATCGACGTGGCGATATCGCCGCAGCAAGTCACGATCGGTTCCCTGCTGGCGCACGTCCGCCGCGGCGACGTCGTAAAGGTGCACTCCCTGAAACGCGGCGCCGCCGAAGCGATCGAAGCCGTTGCGCACGGCTCGGCAGAAGTCTCCAAGGTCGTCGGCAGGAAGATCCGCGATATAGATCTGCCCCGCGGTGCCGTCATTGCAGCGGTCGTCCGCGGCGAGGACGTCATCATTGCGCATCACGGGACGGTCATCGAAACGGACGATCACCTGATTCTCTTCATGACGGATCGGCGGAAGGTCGAGCGCATCGAAGAGCTGTTCGAAGTCGACGTGACCTTCGTCTGAACGGCGGCACCCGGAGCTCGGGATGAACTGGTTCGTCGTGCAACGTATCCTCGGCTTGCTGCTCGTGCTGTTCAGCCTGACGATGCTGCCCCCGCTGGGCATCGCTTTCCTGTTCGAGGGCCAGGCCTGGATCCCGTTTGCCGAGGGCTTCGTCGTCACCCTGGCCGCCGGCGTGATCACCTGGTTTCCCGTGCGCTGGGTGCGCAAGGAGCTCCGGCTGCGCGACGGCTTCCTCGTTGTCGCGGCGTTCTGGACCGTGCTCGGCATGTTCGGCGCGTTGCCGCTCTATTTCGCACACGATCCGGTGCTGTCGTTCACCGACGCCGTGTTCGAATCCATGTCCGGCCTCACCACCACCGGGGCCACGGTGCTGACCGGCATCGACGAGCTGCCCAACTCCATTCTGTACTACCGGCACCAGCTGCAGTGGATCGGCGGCATGGGCATCATCGTGCTCGCCGTCGCGATACTGCCGATGCTGGGTGTCGGCGGCATGCAGCTCTATCGCGCGGAAACGCCGGGGCCCGTCAAGGACACCAAGCTGACGCCGAGAATCACGGAAACGGCTAAGGCGCTCTGGTACGTCTATCTCACCTTCACCGTACTGTGTACCGTCGGCTATTTGCTCGCCGGTATGAGCGTTTTCGACGCCGTCTGCCACGCTTTCTCGACAGTGTCGATAGGCGGCTTTTCCACCCACGACCTGAACATGGGTCATTTCAACAGCGTCGCGGTCGACCTGGTCGCGATAGTGTTCATGTTCATCGCCGGCATCAATTTTTCGCTGCATTTCTTCGCCTGGCGATACAACCGCATCAGCCATTACTTCCAGGATCCTGAGCTGCGGGCGTATTTTTTCCTGCTGGTGGGCGTTTCCGTGCTGGTTGTCGCCACGCTCCTGGCCGCGAACACCTTCGTGAGCCCCGGGGCAGGAGTCATGAACGGTTTGTTCCAGGCGGTCTCTATCGCGACGACGACCGGCTTCACCACCGCCAATTTTTCTGACTGGCCCGGCGCGATTCCCGTACTGCTGATATTCGCCAGCTTCATAGGCGGCTGCGCCGGCTCCACCGCGGGCGGCATCAAGGTGATCCGATGGCTGCTGATCTACAAGCAGGGACTGCGCGAAATCGTCCGCCTCGTGCACCCGAGCGCCGAGATTCCCGTGAAGCTCGGCAACCACGCCGTTTCACCCCGGGTAGTGGACGCCATCTGGGGCTTCTTTTCCGTCTACCTCATCGTGTTCGGATTCATGCTGCTCGCGATGATGGCTGCGGGGCTGGACCAGGTCACCGCCTTCTCGGCGGTGGCCGCGTCGCTCAACAACCTGGGTCCCGGGCTCGGCGACGTTGCCATCGTGTTCAAGACCAGCGATGCTCCGAAATGGATAGCGGTCGTCGGGATGCTGCTCGGCCGCCTCGAAATCTTTACGCTGCTGGTGCTCGTAACCCCGACCTTCTGGCGCCGCTGACGGCTCCATCGACGATCATGGCATCATCGAACCGCCTCGAGGCCTTGCTTGGAATGCTGGAGCGCGGGCAGGATTCGGCACTGCTCCGGTTTTCGCTGGCGAACGAATATCGTGCTGCAGGGCGGCACGAAGAAGCGATAGAGCATCTCGGACAGGCGGTGAAGCTGGATCCCGGCTACTCGGCCGCATGGAAACTGCTGGGCCGGTCGCTGGAGAGCGCCGGGCGGCCGGACGATGCGCTGGCAGCATGGCGGACCGGTATTGAAGCCGCGGAAACGAAAGGCGACCGCCAGGCAGCAAAAGAAATGACGGTGTTCCTGAGACGCCTGGAGAAGAAGCGCAACGACGCGCCGTAGGGACCGCCTCAACGGGACCAGGGGACAGGGGTTGGACGATTCACAAGCGCGTGCGGTGGCCGTACTCGATGCGATCAGCCGGATCACGGGGAATGCCGTTGCCTGGATGACGCTGGCGATGGTGCTCGTCACCTCGGTGATCGTCTGCATGCGCTACCTGTTCGAATTCGGCGTGATCTGGCTGCAGGAATCGGTGACCTGGATGCACGCCATGGTCTTCATGCTCGGTGCGGCCTATACGTTGCAGCGGGACGAGCACGTTCGGGTGGATATCCTGTACCGTCGCATGAGCGCCCGCGGCCGCGCGCTCGTGGATGCGGTGGGGGTGCTCCTGTTCGTGCTGCCGCTGTGCGGCTTCATCGCCTACCAGTCCTGGGGCTACGTCGTATCGTCGTGGTCGATGGGAGAGGTCTCGGTCAATGCCGGCGGGCTGCCGTACCCGTTCGTGCCGCTGATGAAATCTGCGCTGCTCGTCATGCCCGCGGCCGTAGCGCTGCAGGGAGCATCGATGCTGCTACGGTCCCTTTTGACCCTGCGAAGCGCCTGATCATGGAGTGGATGGCGCTGCTCCTCTTCGGCACCGTGGTCGCCGTGCTCCTGAGCGGCTTTCCCGTGGCGTTCACGCTCGCCGGTACCGCGCTGGTCTTTGCCTTCGCCGGGGTCATTGGCGGGGGCTTCGAATCCGCCTTCCTGTCGGGACTGCCCAGCCGGCTGTTCGGCATCATGACCAACGATACGCTGATCGCCGTGCCGCTGTTCGTATTCATGGGGATTACGCTGGAACGCGCGCGCATCGCGGAGGAACTGCTCGAAACCTTGAGCTCGCTGTTCGGTTCCATTCGCGGCGGCCTCGGCATCTCGGTGACGATCGTCGGCATGCTTCTCGCCGCCAGCACCGGCATCGTGGGCGCAACGGTGGTGACCATGGGTTTGCTGTCGTTGCCGACGATGCTGAAGCGCGGCTACTCTCCGGAGGTCGCGACCGGCACCATCTGCGCATCGGGAACGCTCGGACAGATCATCCCGCCGTCCATCGTGCTGGTGATGCTGGGCGATGTCATCGCCTCGGCCTACCAGCAGGCGCAACTCGAGCAGGGCAACTTCGCGCCAGAGTCGATATCGGTCGGCGACCTGTTTGCCGGCGCGCTGCTCCCTGGGCTCATGCTGGTCGCGCTGTATGTCGCCTGGATTGCCGTCGTCGCCATCGTCCGGCCCCAGTCGATGCCGCCGCACGACGCTTCGGTGAACGGCGGCAGGGCTTCGCTCGCGCAGATCGCCAAGGCACTGCTGCCGCCGATGATGCTGATCGTCGCCGTCCTGGGTTCGATCCTCGCGGGCGTCGCCACACCCACCGAAGCCGCCGGAGTCGGGGCGCTCGGCGCCCTGCTCATTGCGGCGCAGCGGCGCACGCTGACGCTCGACCGTCTTCGATCCATCATGCGCAGCACCGTCTCGGTCACGAGCATGGTGTTCCTGATCCTGGTCGGCGCGTCCGTGTTCTCGCTGGTGTTCCGTGGCTACGGCGGCGATGACGCGGTGCGCGCCATGCTGGACTCGCTGCCGGGCGGCGTTCTTTCCGCAATGCTCGTGGTCATGCTTGTCATGTTCCTGCTGGGGTTCGTGCTCGACTTCATCGAAATCACCTTTGTCGTCGTGCCGATCGTCGGGCCGGTGCAGCTGGGGATGGGACTCGACCCGGTGTGGCTGGGGGTCATGATGGCGGTCAACCTGCAGACGTCCTTCCTGACGCCGCCGTTCGGGTTTGCGCTGTTCTACCTCCGCGGCGTCGCGCCGGCCTCGGTGACCACCGGGCATATCTACCGCGGGATTGTGCCGTTCGTTGCGATCCAGGTGCTGGCGCTCCTGATCCTCGCCGCGTTTCCCGAGCTGGTGACGTGGTTGCCGGAGCGGTTGTACGGGTCCAACTGACAGGCGGGCCCGCCGCCGTTAGGCCGGCGCGATGTCTCTTTTGTTCAGGAATGCCTGTTCGCTGATTTTCTGGTTCGCCGCCGATTTCTCGAGGAAGTCGTGGAACGACTGCTGGATACGGCGCGCACCCTCGTTGCGGGCGCCCAGCTCCTCGGCCACCTCACGCGAGATCCGGTGCAGCAGGGCCAGCACGTCGTCCGGCAGCGGTCGTATCTCGACGCCAGGATCCTTCGTCAGCTGGTCGAGCGCCATGGCGTTGCCGTAGTTGTATTCCGATTGCATGTCGAGATTGAGCGCCTGGCAGACGTTGGCGAGAATTTCCTGCAGATCCTCCGGCAGCGACTCCCAGGCATCCTTGTTGACGATGCACTGGAGCAAAGAGCCCGGCTCGTGCCAACCCGGGTAATAGTAGTATCGGGCAGCCTTGTGCAGTCCCAGAGACACGTCGTTGTACGGACCGATCCATTCGGCGGCGTCGATCACACCGGTTTGCAGGGACGTGAATATCTCCGAACCGGGTACGGTCACCTGCGTCACCCCCGCTCGCTGCATGACCTCGCCGCCGAGTCCGGGAATGCGCATCTTGAGCCCCTGCAGGTCGGCGACCGAGTTGATCTCGCGGTTGAACCAGCCGGCCAGACCGGCGTGCAGATGGCCGGCTGG
>DATABW010000281.1:0-8103 GCA_036259375.1 Woeseiaceae bacterium | reverse complement strand
ACTCCTTTTCCTCGTTCAATCGGTCGTCGTCGGACTCGCGGTTGCGTTCGTAATCGTCGTGCTCCAGCCCGACCTGCTGCCGACGTTCGACGGCGACGCGCGGGGCAATGCCCGAAGCGCCGTCAGCTACGCGGACGCGGTCGAGATCAGCGCCCCGGCCGTTGCCAACGTTTACACGCGCCGCCTGGTGCAGTCCGGGCCGGCGCGGGATGCCGGCGATCGTTATCGGCCGAACATCAGTCTCGGTTCCGCGGTCGTGATCGACCCGGCAGGCTATCTCGTCACGAACTATCACGTCGTCGCCGATGCCGACGAAATCCGGGTGCAGCTCGCCGATGGCCGGATCGCCGGCCCCGAAGTGGTGGGAGTCGACGCGGAGACGGACCTGGCGCTGCTCAAGGTGGACCTCGGTCCCTTGCCGGCCGTCCCCCTCGGCAGCTCGCAAAATGTCCGCATCGGCGACGTGGTGCTCGCCATCGGCAATCCATACGGTCTGGCCAAGACCGTCACCCAGGGTATCGTCAGCGCTACCGGCCGGGGGCAACTGGAACTGACGACGTACGAAAACTTCATCCAGACCGATGCCGCTATCAACGACGGCAATTCAGGTGGGGCGCTGGTCAACACGCTCGGTGAACTCGTCGGCATCAACACAGCGGTGCTCGCGCAGGATGCCGGCACCGAAGGCATCAGCTTCGCGATCCCGGTCGACCTGGTTCGCGGCGTAGTGGACGAAATCAAGCGCCACGGCCGGGTGATCCGCGGCTGGGTCGGGCTGGAGACGGACGAGTTGTCCAGTGCGGAATCGGAGGCGCTGGGGCTGGAGCCCAACATCGGACTGTTGCTGACCAGCATCATCGACGGCGGGCCGGCGGAAACCGCCGGATTGAAGCCGGGGGACGTCATCCTTTCGATCAACGGCGAGCCGATCCGGAACGCCCAACAGGCGCGGTTGCTGGTCGCCGCACTGGAGCCCGGCGACCAGATCAGCCTCGATGGCTGGCGAAACGGGCAGCGATTCACGGCTCGGCTCACCGCGGCGGAGCGACCGCCGAATTGACTTAACCGGGCGTGCGGCGGATGTCGGCGCCGACCTGCCGGAGTTTTTCCTCTATGCGCTCGTAGCCGCGGTCGACGTGATAGATCCGATCGACCAGCGTTTCACCCTCCGCAGTGAGCCCGGCAAGCACCAGGCTGGCCGATGCGCGCAGGTCCGTCGCCATGACGGGCGCTGCCGTCAGCCGCTCGACGCCCCTGCAGACGGCGGTGTTGCCTTCGATGCGGATGTCCGCGGCCATGCGCTGCAGCTCGAGCACGTGCTGGAATCGATTCTCGAACACCGTCTCCGTGACGGTACCCACGCCCCTGGCTACGGCATTCAGCGCACAGAACTGCGCCTGCATGTCGGTGGGAAATCCCGGGTACGGCATCGTCCGGATGTTCACCGCCCGCGGCCGCTGTTGCCGCATGTCCAGCTCGATCCAGTCTTCGCCCGTGGCGACAGCGGCGCCCGACTCCTGGAGCTTCAGTAGCACGGCCTCGAGGCTTTTCGGGTCCGTTCGTTTGCACCGGACGTGCCCGCCGGTCATCGCGGCCGCAACCAGGTAGGTTCCTGTCTCGATGCGGTCCGGCATGACGGAATACGCGGCCCCGTGCAGCGCCTCCACGCCGCGCACCCTGATGGTGCTGCTGCCGGCGCCCTCGATGTCGGCGCCCAGCCGGCTCAGAAAGCGTGCGAGGTCGATGACCTCGGGCTCGCGGGCGGCGTTCTCCAGGACGGTCTCGCCCTCGGCCAGCACTGCGGCCATGAGCAGGTTTTCGGTGCCGGTCACCGTGACGGTGTCGAAAGCAATGTGCGCTCCGTGCAGCCGCCGTGCCCGCGCCTTGATGTAGCCGTTCTGCACGCTCACGTCCGCCCCCATCGCCTGCAGCCCCGACACGTGCAGGTTTACCGGCCGGGCTCCGATCGCGCAGCCGCCCGGCAGGGAAACGTCGGCCTCTCCGAATCGGCTAAGCAGCGGCCCGAGTACCAGGATCGAAGCCCGCATCGTCTTGACCAGTTCGTACGGGGCACGGTGTCGCGTGGCGTCGCTCACGTCGACTTCCAGGTTGAGCTTGTCGTCGAACGTCACGGTGGCGCCCATGCTCTGCAGCAGCGTTATCGTAGTCGAGACGTCCTTCAGGTGGGGAACGTTGCCGATGGTGACCGGCTCGGCTGCCAACAGCGTGCCGGCCAGGATCGGCAGGGCGGCATTCTTCGCGCCGGAGATGGTGATTTCCCCCTCCAACCGGGCGCCGCCCGTTATCAGCAGTTTGTCCAAATCAGCCTGCCGACGAGGCGTTCCATTCATCCGGCGTGAGCGCGCGGATGGACAGCGCGTGGATCTCGTTCCCCATCCGTTCGCCGAGACACTGGTAGACGAGCTGGTGTCGCGCGGTCGCCCGCAGTCCTGCGAACGCATCGGAGACCACGACGGCCTGGAAATGCGTGTTGTCGGGACTCGACACTCGCACGGTGGCATCGGGAAGCCCCTGCTCGATCAGTTCTTCGATAGCTGCCGGATCCATCGGTGGTGTCCTCGTGTGGCGCCCCGCGGCAGTGTATCAGAGCCCAAAACGTATAAACTGTCGCCCTGTTACGGGCCACCACCACCGGGAGCCGGGGGGGCATGACTGCCGAACTGTCATCCGACGAACTGCTGGCGCTTGCCGCACGCGTTCTCGACATTGAATCCCGCGCGGTGCTGCGCCTCAAGGAGCGGCTCGACGGCGCCTTCGCGGCGGCCTGCGAATTGTGCCTTGCGACCGCCGGGCGGGTCGTCGTCACCGGGATGGGCAAGTCCGGCCATATCGGCGGCAAGATCGCGGCGACGCTGGCGAGCACCGGCACGCCGGCCTTCTTCATGCACCCGGCGGAAGCCAGCCACGGCGACCTCGGGATGATCACGGAGCAAGACCTGCTGCTCGCCGTATCCTATTCAGGCGAGACCCGGGAAGTGGTCACCATACTGCCGCTCGTCAAGCGCATGGGGGCGAAACTCCTGTCCATGACCGGCAAACCCGGATCGACCCTGGCGAAAGCCGCCGACGTGCACCTGAACGTGGCCGTCGACGAGGAAGCCTGCCCGCTCAACCTCGCGCCGACCGCCAGCACCACTGCCATGCTGGCGATGGGCGACGCACTGGCGGTAGCGCTGCTCGAGAGCCGCGGATTCACAGCGGAGGATTTCGCGCGCTCCCACCCGAGCGGCAGTCTTGGCCGGCGGCTACTGCTGCGGGTCTCCGACGTCATGCACACCGGGGACGGGATCCCGGCGGTCAGGGAGCACGTTCGGCTCAGCGAAGGGCTGGTCGAGATGTCGCGAAAGGGCCTCGGGATGACGGCGATCGTCGACGCCGACTCTCGCATCCTCGGCATCTTCACGGACGGCGACCTGCGACGGGCGCTGGATGCAGGGGTCGACGTGCACCGGACGGACATGCAGTCGGTAATGCACCGCGGCTCCAAGACGGTCCCGCCGGACATGCTTGCCGCCGAAGCGATGCACCTGCTGGAAGAGCACAAGATTACCGGGCTGCTCGTAGCAGACACGGAGAACCGGCTGGTGGGCGCGCTGAACGTCCATGATCTTTTTCGAGCGGGTATCGTGTGACGAGCCGCTCCGAAGCACCCTGCCCCGCCGGCGTACGCCTGGCGATCTTCGACGTCGATGGCGTGTTCACCGACGGCCGCTTTTACCTGTCGAACGACGGCAGCGAGTCGAAGGCCTTCCACACTCAGGACGGCCATGGCGTCAAGGAGCTGATCCGCGCGGGAATTGCGGTGGCAGTCATCAGTGCACGTCGCTCCCGGGCTGTCGATTTGCGCATGGCCGAACTCGGCGTTCCGCACGTGCTGCAGGGAGTTCCGGACAAGTTGCAGGCGTTCGAATCGCTGCTTCGAGAACTGCAACTGGATCCGCCGCAGTGTGTCTATACGGGCGATGACGTTCCCGATCTCCCCCTGCTGAGGAAGGCCGGCTTTGCTGTCGCCGTCGCCAACGCAGTGGACGAGGTGAAAGCGGCAAGCGATTACGTGACGCGCGCTCCCGGCGGCGCGGGCGCGGTGCGCGAAATCTGCGAACTGATACTCCGCGGCGCAGCTCGCGCATGACAGCGCGCGGTGTCGTGGGAATGATCGCCGTCGCGCTGATTGCCGCCGGCAGCTGGTACCTCGCCGCGCGCCTGGGGAAACCGGAAGCACACGACGATACCGGCAATACCTTCAGCGGCGGCTTCTACCTGCGCTCGGCGCGGATCCTCGGCATGGGCGACGAGGGCAACCTGCTCTACGAGATCCTGGCGGAGTACGCGGAGCAGAAAGCGGGCCAGGAGATCGTGTTCCAGAATGTCCGGATCAACTACTCACCGCGCACATCGATTCCCTGGACGCTCAATGCGGATACGGCCACGATTGCGGGCGTTGGGCAGGCGCAGGAGCAGGTCATATTGAGCGGCCATGTGCGCGCGGTGAGCACGCAAGGTTTCTCGGGCGAGGTCACGGAGATCCGCACTCCCTACCTGGAGCTGGAGCCGGAAACCTTCCGGGCGGAAACCGATGCGCGCGTGCAGATCCGCATCGGGTCCCGCAGTCTCACGGCGACCGGCATGCTAGCATTGCTGGAGGAAAATCGTTTGCAGCTGAAATCCAACGTCAGCGGAAGGTTCGTCCCGTGAATGCTTCGAATCGCCAGTGCCGCGGTATCCCGGTACTGCTGATGGCGGCGCTGCTCGCCGCCGCGGCCCCGGGCGCCGGCGCTCAGGAGCCCGATTCCCAACTGCCGATTTCGATGGACGCCGACTCCTTCGACTACGACGGCAAGACCTCGATGCTGATGTATCGCGGGCTCAGGTTGACGCAAGGCAACATCGCCGTTCAGGCGGACGAAGGCCGCGCCAGCAGCCTCGACTTCGAAAACAGCACGTGGCACCTGGCCGGCAACGTGGTAATCGACGTGCGCAACGGGCATGTCGAGAGCGAAACGGCCGACCTCACGTTCCGGAATCACCAGCTGCAGACGGCGGTGATCACCGGGTCTCCCGCTATCTTCCGCATGCAGCGCCCCGGCAGGGATGTGACCACTTATGCGGAGGCGGGCCGGCTCGTCTATGACTTTTCGGGTGGGATCGTGGAATTCTCGGAAAGCGCGACGATCACCGAGGGCGGCAACAGGATATCCAGTGATTACCTTGTCTATAACATCGAGGAGCAGCGAATCAAGGCGCAATCCGGCGCCGAAGGCGACTCGAAGGTCAAGATCACCTACACGCCCGAGGACCCCGCAAAAGCTCCGGGCGACGGCGAGGCCGCGGAAGATTCGGCGGACGAGGACGATCCGGAGAACAAAGCAGGCGGTCAATGAGCATCCTGAGCGTCGAGGATATTTCCAAGCGCTACAAGTTCCGCGAAGTCGTCAAGGGGATTTCACTCGAGATCAGGAGCGGCGAGGTCGTCGGCCTGCTCGGGCCGAACGGCGCCGGCAAAACGACGGCGTTCTACATGATCGTGGGCCTCATCCCCTGCGACCGCGGCCGCATTTTGCTCGACGGCCACGATCTCACTGCGCTGCCGATGCACCGGCGGGCGGCAATGGGTCTCGGTTACCTGCCGCAGGAAGCGTCGATATTCCGTAAACTGACGGTCGAGCAGAACATCCTCGCGATCCTCGAGAACCGGTCCGACCTGGATCGGGCCGGCCGCGAGCAGGAACTGGACCAGCTATTGGACGAGTTGCACGTCGGCCACGTGCGCACCGGGATCGGCATCAGCCTTTCGGGCGGTGAGCGGCGCCGCGTCGAGATTGCCCGTGCCCTTGCCGCCAACCCTCGCTTCGTCCTCCTGGACGAGCCGTTTGCCGGCGTGGATCCGATCTCGGTGCTCGACATTCAGAGGATAATCAGGCACTTGAGCGATCGCGGCATCGGCATCCTGATTACCGACCATAATGTAAGGGAAACCCTCGGAATTTGCGGAAGAGCCTATATACTCAATGAAGGCAGCCTGATTGCCTCGGGCCCGCCCGAAGAGATCCTGGAAAACCAGCACGTCCGAGAGGTTTATCTCGGACAGGAGTTCAAGCTCTGATTCAGTATGGGACGTACGCAAGAATGGCGGAGCCGCCGCCCCGGCGCGGAGTGCCCGTGATCGCATGTTGAAGCCTTCCCTGCAGCTCAAGCTCGGTCAGTCACTGACAATGACTCCGCAATTGCAGCAGGCAATCCGCCTGTTGCAATTACCCGTGCTGGACCTGAGCGCGCAGATCCAGGACGCGCTGGAAGAAAACATCATGCTGGAGATGGAGGATCTCCCGGACGTCCCGAAGACCAGCAACGAGACCACGGCCGAGGTCGAGGCCGTCAAGCCCGAAGACAGCTGGCAGACGAACCCGATGGAGCGCATCCAGGAGACGAACTGGACCGGGGAAGGGCGTCCGATCAACGAATACGCCGACCAGAGCGGGCAATCGTTGCGCGAGCACCTGCTGTGGCAGCTGGAGCTCGAGGATTTCACGCCGCGAGAGAGCGTCATCGGGGAGGCGCTGATCGACTCCATCAACGACGACGGATACCTGATTACCGACGTCGCGGACGTAATCGAATTCATCGGTGACGATTCGGCGGTCAGCGTCGGCGAGGTCGAGCAGGTGCTCGAGAAGGTCCAGCGCTTCGATCCGGTGGGCATCGGCGCGCGCTCGCTGTCGGAATGCGTCAGCCTGCAGCTCCGGCAGCTCGACCGGTCGACGCCCGGCCTGAAGCTCGCGCTGGAGCTGGCCAGCAACCACCTGGACGCAATTGCCAGCCAGGAATACGCCGAACTGCGGCGCACATTACGCGTCTCGGAAGAGGAGCTGCAGGACGCGGTGGCCCTCATCCGATCCTGCAACCCGAAGCCGGGACAGGCGGTCAGCGCGTCGGCAGCGGAGTACGTCGTGCCCGACGTGTTCGTCCGCAAGGTCGACCATCGCTGGCAGGTCGAGATAAGTTCCTCGGGAATCCCGCGCCTGTCGGTCAACCAGCGTTACGCGCAGCTCCTGCGGGGCAGCAGCGATCATGCGGCGCTGCGTACGCAGCTGCAGGAGGCCCGCTGGCTCGTCCGGAGCCTCGAAATCCGAAACGAAACGCTGCTCAAGGTGGCGACCTGCATCGTCTCGCGCCAGCACGAATTTTTGGACCGGGGTGACGAGGCGATGAAACCGCTCGTCCTGCGCGACGTCGCCGAAGAAATCGGTATGCACGAATCGACGATCTCCCGGGTGACGACCAATAAATACATGCACACGCCGCGTGGCGTCTTCGAGTTCAAGTATTTCTTTTCCAGCCACCTGACGACGGCTGCCGGCGAAGACCAGTCGTCGACCTCCGTCCGCGCCAAAATAAGGAAGCTCATTGGAAGTGAGAACCCGGCGAAGCCCTTGAGTGACAGCAAAATCGCCAAAATGCTGGCGGACGAAGGCATCTCCGTCGCGCGGCGGACGGTGGCGAAATATCGTGAAGCAATGAAGATTGCTTCTTCGAGCGAACGCAAAGTACGGGCTCCGCGGTAATCGCCGGAGTCTCTTTCAAGGGGGTGAAACAAGTCGTAACTCAGTCGGTAATTGTTCATCACAATCGTCGAGCGGACGATCCTCGGGTGGGGATACGGGAGCGGCCGCAGACGAGCAGGAGTCGGGAGAAGATTATGCAACTAAGCGTTACGGGCCATCATGTAGACATAACGGCCGCCTTGCGAAACTACGTCGAGAACAAGATAGAGAAGATCGAAAGGCATTTCGATCTCGTGTCGGATGTACACTGTATACTCACCGTGGAGAAGCTGCGGCATAAAGCCGAAGCGATGGTTAACGTCAACGGCGGCCAGATTTATGCGGACTCCACGGAAGAAGACATGTATGCCGCCATCGACCGACTCGTCGACAAGCTTGACCGGCAGGTGAAGAAGTACAAGGAAAAACTCGCCGATCACCACGCCCGTGATACCGACAAGCGTCGATTCGACTGACCAGACCGGAGCCGTGCGGCCTGGTCAGTCGAATCGACGCTTGTCGGTATCACGGGCGTGGTGAT
>DATABW010000280.1:0-12758 GCA_036259375.1 Woeseiaceae bacterium | reverse complement strand
GTGCGCGGATCTGCTCCATCCGCACGCCGGAGGCGACCGAGATCAGCGTATGGCGCTGCGGATCGAGCACCTGCCGGATCTCGAGCAGCAGCGCCCGAAGCTGTTGCGGCTGCACCGCGACGACAATCTGCCGGGCCTGCTCGACCGCGGCGCGGTTATCGGTACCGACGCGGAAGCCGGCCTCGGCGAGCTCGCTCAGCTTGTCGATCTGGCGGCGCGTGATCATGATCTCGGCCGGCGCAAACCGGCCGGCGGCGGCCCAGCCGCGCGCCAGCGCCTGACCGACGTTGCCCCCGCCGAGTATCGCCACCGGGTCGCGCCGTGCCGGTGAATCCTGTGTTGTCATATTTCCTTTCCCCGGTGTCGCAAACAATCGCGTTCGCTGCGGTGGGGGATCATAGCCGCAGTGCACCTCGCCGCACCACCCGGGCGCCCGGGCAGGATCCGGCTGCTGCTCGCCTTGACGTCCCATGCGCATCATGTTACTTGTATGCGCATATTTATGCGAGACGGCTCATGCCCTTTTCCGACCAGACACGCAGTGCCCGGCGCGAGACGCTGCGCCGGCTCCTCGAGCAGCGGCCGGCGGCGACCCAGCAGGCGCTCGTCGATGCCCTGGTAGAGGCGGGTTTCCTCGCCACGCAGTCGAGCGTCAGCCGGGACCTGAAGGATCTCGGCGCGATCAAGACGCCCTCGGGCTACGAGCTGCCGGGTGCGGAGGCGGATGCCGCCGACGAGGTGGCGCAGGTCGGAAGCCTGCTGCGCGGCCTGCACCCTGCAGGCGGGAACCTGCTGGTGATCCGGACGGCGATCGGGGCGGCGCAGCGCGTTGCGCTGGCGCTGGACCGCTGCGGCTGGTCCGAGATCGTCGGCAACGTCGGCGGTGACGACACTGTCTTCACTGCGACGCCGAACGCGCGCGCGCAGCGCGCGCTCATCCATCGCATCAGCCGCGCAATCGCGCGCGGCTGAACGCACCATCCACTCACGCCAACTGGGAGCGACATTGGGCCGCGATCAATCCCCCATCATCCTCGCCTTCTCCGGAGGCCTCGACACGTCTTTCTGCGTGCCGTGGCTGAAAGCGACGTACGCCCGCGAAGTCGTTACCGCCACCGTGGACACCGGCGGCATCGATGCGGCCGGCGCGGAAGACCTGCGCGAGCGCGCGCTCGCGCTCGGCGCGTCCGAGCACGTGCTGATCGACGCGAAGCAGGCATTCTTCGATGAAGTACTGACGTTCCTCATCGCCGGCAACGTGCGGCGGGGCCACCTGTACCCGCTCTGCGTCGGGGCCGAGCGTGGCCTGCAGGCTTCACGCCTTGCAAAGCTCGCGGGCGAACGCGGGGCGACAACGGTTGCGCACGGCTGCACGGCGGCCGGCAACGACCAGGTGCGCTTCGAGGTGGCGCTGCGTACGTTGAATCCGTCGCTCGAGATCCTCGCGCCGGTGCGGGACAACCGCTGGGCGCGCAAGGACCAGCTCGAATGGCTCGAGCGTGACAACCTGCCGCGGCCGCCACAGGGCTCGGCGTACTCGATCAACCGCGGCCTCTGGGGCGTCACGATCGGAGGCCGGGAAACGCTCACCTCCGAGCGCTCGCTGCCGGAGGAGGCGTGGGTGCTCTCCGCCGATGCGTGGCGAAAGCCGCTGCCGGCTTCGGAGCACTCGTTAACCTTCGAACGCGGCGTGCCGACGGCCCTGGACAGCGAGGCGCTCGATCCCGTGCGCCTTATCGGCAAGCTGGAGCAGCTCGCGGGCCGCTATGCCATCGGGCGGGGCATCCACCTCGGCGACACGGTGCTGGGTACTAAGGGCCGCGTCGCGTTCGAGGCGCCGGCCGCGGAAGTCCTGATCACCGCGCACCGGGAGCTGGAAAAGCTCGTGCTGTCCGCGCCGCAGAGCCGCATCAAGGACTCGGTCGCCGCCATCTACGGCGACCTCATCCACGAGGGCCGGCAGCTCGACCCGGCCTGCCGCGACGTCGAGGCGCTCCTGGCCTCTTCGCAGGGACGGGTGAGCGGCACCGTGAGCTTCACGCTGCGTCCCGGCAATCTCTTCGTCACCGGCGTAACCTCGCCGTACTCGCTGCTTGCCGCGACACGCGGCGTCTACGGTGAGGCCGCGGGCGAATGGACGCCGCAAGACGCGCTCGGCTATTCGCGCATCCTGTCACTCCCCGGAATGCTGCAGACGCGCGCCGCGCCGGGAGTGGAGCTGTGAGGACGGTGTTCGTCGACAAGGTCGCGTCCGTTGCGCAGCACAGCAAGCTCGGCCATGAGCTACGCGTTTCCGACGATATCGCCTGCGAGGAGGGCGTGCTGCTCGCCGTGCGCGTGCTGAACAACAAGAGCCGTTACAACCAGCTGGAACTGACGAGCGGTCGCATGGCGACCGTCAACCAGGGCGACATCGTGGTCGGCGCGCTGGGTCACCGCAAAGCGCTGCTCGGCTATTCGGGTCACCTCCCGGAGACGCTGGCCGTTGGCTCCATCGTGCAGATCCTGAACATCGGCGGCGTCCTCGGAATCTGCGACTCGGCTAATCCCGACGTGGGGGCACCCTTCGATTGCGAAGTGCTGGGCACAGTACTGGACTTTCCCTACCTGGCAGAGCGTATCGGGGTCCCCGCGCGCGCGGGAGCAGGGAAACTGGACGCGGACAGCGTGCTGAACGTGCGGGCCGTCCCGGTCGTCGCGCTTGCAGGCACGTGCATGGACTCGGGCAAGACGGCGGCGGCGTGCGCGATCATCGGGCGGCTTCGCCACCGCGGCCTGCACGTCGCCGCGTGCAAGGCGACAGGTGTCTCGCTGCGACGCGACATTCTCGCAATGGAGGATGCCGGCGCCGCCGAGACCATGATCTTTTCGGATCTCGGCGTCGTCACCACGACAGCGGACAACGGGCCGGCCCTCACCCGATCCCTGCTCACGACGCTGGCGAAGCATCTGCCGGACGTCATCGTGCTCGAACTGGGTGACGGCCTGCTCGGCGCCTACGGTGTCGAAGCCATACTGACCGACGCAAACATCCGTGCCGCATTCACGGCCGTAGTGCTGTGCGCCAATGACCCGGTTGCCGCGTGGGGCGGATGCAAGATTCTCCGGGAGCAGTACGGGATCGAGCCCGCCGTCGTCACCGGGCCCGCAACGGACAACGCCGTGGGCATCGACCAGATTGCCGCGCGGACTTCGGTGCCCGCGATCAACGCGCTGACCGGCGGTAGTGCGCTGGGCGACTTGATCGCCGAAGGCTTGCCGGCTGCTGCGCGCCAGCGAGAGCGCTCGTGAGTTCTTCAGGGAGGGAGATCAACGCCGTCATCCTCGGCGCAACCGGCTACGTGGGCGGCGAAGTGCTGCGCCTCGTCTCCTCGCACCCGCACTTCACGTTGAGCGCTGCCGTATCCGAAAGCCGGGCCGACGAGGCGATCGGGGCAGTATTCCCGCACCTGTCGGGCGCCTGCGCAGGGAAGCGTTTTGCCAAACCGGGGGAATGGATAGACGCGCTGGACCGGGGCAGCGAGCTCGCCCTCTTCTCCGCAGCTCCGCACGGCGCTTCCGCGTCCATCGTCGCCGATGCTCTCGAATTGGCCGGACAGCGAAACCTTGCCGTGCACGTCGTGGACTGCTCGGCTGATTTCCGCTACCCGGATGCGGCTCAATATGAACGGGTCTACAAGTCCGCTCACGCGGCCCCTGCCCTGCTCGGCCAGTTCTCCTGTGGCGTACCCGAACACGTCGGCGCGATCGACAGCGAGCACGTCGGGCATCCGGGCTGCTTCTCCACCGCAATCCTGCTGGCGATCGTCCCCCTCGCCGGGTTGTCGACCGGGCCGATGTTCGTCAGCGCGGTCACGGGCAGCACCGGCTCCGGCAGGTCGGCCCAGCCCGGCACGCATCATCCGGAGAGACACTCGAATCTCTATGCCTACAAGCCGCTGGCGCACCGGCACGCGCCGGAGATCGAACGGCTGGCCGAGCTCGCGACCGGCACAGCCGTATCCGTGCAATTCGTGCCGCACTCGGGGCCTTTCTCGCGCGGCATTTACGCGACCGTGCAGGCGCAACTTCGGGGCGATGTACCGGCCGATACGGTTCCCCAAGCGTTCCACGAGTACTACGCGGACGCGGAATTCGTGCATATCGTCGACGGCACACCCAGGCTCAAGGACGTGGTCGGGAGCAACGACTGCCATATCGGCATTGCAGCAGCCAACGGCACGGTGGTGGTCACGGCCGCGATCGACAACCTGGTCAAGGGAGCAGCCGGTGGCGCCGTGCAGTGGATGAACCGGCTGTGGTCGCTGCCCGAGACATCCGGCCTGCTCGCCCCGGCAACGCCATGGATCTAGCACAACACCAGTTGCGCGAAGCCTCCGTCACGATCCCGGTGTACGGGCAACTCCCGTTCCTGCCCGTGCGGGGGGAAGGCTGCGAGATCATCACGGCCGACGATCGCCGCATTCTCGACCTTTACGGCGGCCACGCGGTGGCGGGCCTCGGTTACGCGCATCCAGTGCTGACCCGCGCCATCGGCGAGCAGGTAACGTCACTCCTGTTCCAGAGCAACGCGGTTGCCCTGCAGGTCCGCACGGAGGCGGCGGAAGCGCTGGTTGCCGTGGCGCCGGGCAAGCTGCAGCGCGTGTTCTTCGTCAACAGCGGGGCGGAAGCCAACGAGAATGCCCTCCGCATCGCCTGCACCGCCACCGGCAGGGGCAAAATCCTCGCCGTCACCCACGGGTTCCACGGCCGCACTGCAGCCGCGGCTGCAGTGACCTGGAAAGCCGCTGAAACGTGGTACGGCTTTCCGGGCCTGCCGTTCGAAGTGGAGTTCATCCCGCGCAACGACGTTGCGGCGGCGCAATCGATGATCGGGCAAGACGCCGCCGCAGTGATTTTCGAGCCGGTGCAGGGGATCGGCGGCGCCTTCGATCTTTCAGCGGAGTTCATCGCGGCGTTGCGAAGCCGCACGGAGGCGGTCGGGGCGCTTCTGATCGCGGACGAAGTCCAGTGCGGAATGGGGCGAACGGGACACTGGTTCGCGGTGCAGGCGCACGGTATTCAGCCGGACATCATGACGCTCGCAAAAGCGGTGGGCGGCGGAGTCCCCTGTGGCGCCGTGCTCGTGAGCGACGAGCTGGCGGCAATGCAGAAGAAAGGCGCTCTCGGAACGACGTTCGGCGGTGGTCCCGTAGCCGCAGCAGCGATACTGGCGGTGGTTCGGGCGATCCGGGACGAAGGGCTGCTTGCGAACGTGCGTGCACGCGAGGCGCAGGTTCGCGACACCTGCGTGGCGGGACCGGTCCGCTCGATCCAGGGGATGGGTCTCATGCTGGGCCTCATCTGCGATCGCCCGGCCGCCACGGTGCAGGGGGAGCTGCTCGAGCGCGGCATCCTGGCGGGCACGAGTGCCGATCCGAAGGTGCTGCGCCTCCTGCCACCCCTGGTGCTCAAACCGGCGGATGTCGAAAAACTCGCGGCCGCGCTCGCAGACATCGGCTCTTTATCCACTTCCGACGGAACCGGCTTATGAAGGCGTTCAACGATCTTGCGGACTTCTCGAACGACGAGCTGGCGGCACTGCTCGCGCTCGCGACGCGCCTGGACACCAGGCCGGAACCGCGCGCGCTCAGCGGCAAGGTGCTGGCGCTCCTGTTTTTGAGCTCCTCCCTTCGAACGCTCGCCTCGTTCCAGGCCGCGATGACCCGGCTCGGGGGCGGTGCGTTCGTCATCTCGCCGGAGATGTCCATTCACGGCATCGAAACGCGGCCCGGCATCGTCATGGATGGCACCGCGGCGGAGCACATTCGTGAGGCCATACCGGTAATCGCATCGTACGGGGACGCAATCGGCATTCGCGCGTTCGCGGAGCGGCGCAGCCTGGCCGCCGATCTCGCCGACGCGGAGTTCCTGTCGATGATCGATCTCATCGACACGCCGTACATCAACATGGAATCCGCCATCAACCATCCGTGCCAGAACCTCGCGGACTGGAAGACCCTCGACGACCTCCGCGTACCGGCAAACGGCGGCAAGTTCGTGCTGAGCTGGGCCTGGCATCCGATGGCACTGCCGCTTGCCGTGCCGGCCTCGACCCTCTACATGGCGGCGCGCAGGGGCATGGACGTGACCGTGCTGTGCCCGGAGGGCTTCGCCCTGCCGGAGCCGGTGATGAAAAAGGCGCGGGATGCCGCGGAAGCCTGCGGCGGCAGCATCAGGGAAACCGGCGATCGACGGCAAGCCATGGAGGGTGCGGACATCATCTACGCAAAATCGTGGTCATCGACGACGCATTACGGTGACAAGCTCAAGGATCAGGAACAGCGGCGGGGACTGGAGAGCTGGTGTGTCGACGATCCGTGGTTCGACAACGCCGCCGACCACTGCCGCTTCATGCATTGTCTTCCGGTGCGGCGCGGAGTCGTCGTGACCGATCGCGTGCTGGACGGGCCGAGGAGCGTCGTCATACACGAGGCGCGCAACAGGATGCTGGCGCAGATGGCGGTTTTGCATCAGATGCTCGGTGCGCCGTCATGAAGCAGTGTCACGATCACGTCACCGTCGTCTCCGCGCTGAAGCACGCCGCTCCGTACATACGCCTGTTCAAGGGCAGGGTTTTCGTGCTGAAGGTCGGCGGCGAAGTATTCGCTGACCTCGCCAGTACCCGCGCTCTGATGGAGCAGGTCGGCATCCTCAACCAGGTCGGGATAAAGGTCGTGCTGGTGCACGGCGGTGGCCCGCAGTCGACCCGGCTCGCTCAGGCACTCGGGCTGGATGCGACCTTCATCGACGGCCGGCGGGTTACCGACGGCGCCTCCCTGGAAGTCGCCACCATGGTGCTGAACGGGCAGATCAACACCCGCATTCTCGCGGCGTGCCGGGATCTCGGGATACCGGCCGTCGGCATCAGCGGCGTCGACGCCGGCCTGATCCGCGCGTTTCGCCGGCCGCCCGTGCAGAGCCAGGGCGGGAAGCAGGTCGACTACGGCTTCGTCGGCGACATCGAGTCCGTGGATGCCGACGTGCTGCGGAAGCAGCTCGACAACGCCTTGATGCCGGTCGTCAGCCCGTTGTCCTGCGATTCGACAGGCAACCTGCTCAACATCAATGCCGACACGGTGGCAGCGGCCATCGCCGCGGAGCTCGATGCCGAGAAACTGATTCTCGCAACCGGTGCGGCCGGGATACTGGAAGACGCCCACGACCCCCGCTCGCTCATTTCCTACGTCGACCGGGCCGGGCTCAGGAAGCTCACCGAGAGCGGCAAGCTCGCGGACGGCATGTTGCCGAAGGCGGCGGCAATCGACGCGGCGCTCCATAGCGGCGTGAGGCGCGTGCACGTGATTTCCTACAAGGTCCCGGACAGCCTGCTGCTCGAGGTCTTCACCAACGAAGGCACCGGCACCCTGGTCGTGAACGACATCGGGGCGCTGACGCCGGCGGAGCAGGTCTCGGCTGCGGGCGCATGACGAGGCTCTGGGACAAAGGCGTGCCGCTCGACCAGCGGGTGCTGAGGTACACCGCGGGCGAGGACCATCGGCTGGACGAACGTCTCGTAGCGTACGACGTGCGCGCGTCCATCGCCCATGCGGAGGCGCTCTCCGAAGCGGGTCTGCTGGGCGAGGAGGACTGCCGGCGCATCCGGGACGGCCTGCGTCAGCTCGAAACCCTGCACGCCGCGGGCGAGTGGCGCATCGAACTCGACGACGAGGACGTGCACACCGCGCTCGAGTCGCGACTGACCGCGCGCATCGGCGAGGCGGGTGCACGGCTGCATCTCGGGCGCTCGCGCAACGACCAGCTGCTCGCCGCGTTACGCCTCTACCTGCTGGACGCGGCGACGGACATCCAGGGGCGCCTCGGGATCCTCTGCGAAGCGCTCGGCGACCTCGGCCGGCGCGAGCAGGGCCTCGAGATACCCGGGTATACGCACATGCAGCAGGCGATGCCTTCCTCGGTGGAGCTGTGGTGCGGCGGTTTCATCGAAGCATTGGAGGACGATGCGGCCGGGATCGAGGCCGCGCGGCGGCGCCTCGACCGGAATCCGCTGGGGAGCGCGGCCGGCTACGGGACGCCGGGACTGCCGATCGACCGGGAGGCGACCACCCGCAAGCTCGGCTTCGCCGTGACGCAGGCGCCCGTTACCGCGGTGCAGCTCTCGCGCGGCAAGGCCGAGTGCACGCTGCTACTGGAGCTCGCGCTCGTCATGCAGGACCTGGGGAGGCTCGCCGCCGACCTGCTCCTCTTCTATACGGAGGAGTTCGGGTTCGTCGAGCTCGCGCCCGACGCGACCACCGGCTCTTCGATCATGCCGCAGAAGCGTAATCCGGACGTGCTCGAGCTGGTCCGCGCGGGCTCGGCCACGGCGACGGCCTGCCTCGACGAGTGCCTGATGATCACGGCGAAGCTGCCCTCCGGCTACCAGCGCGATCTCCAGCGCCTGAAGCCGCCGCTCTTCCGCTCGATCGACCTCGTGGCGGACAGCATCGACGCCATGGCGCATGTCGTATCTGGCGTGACCTTCGTACCGGAAAAGATCCGTCTCGCCCCCGGCATACATGCCGCCGAGGAAGCCAACAGGCTGGTGACGAGGGAAGGCATTCCCTTTCGCGAGGCTTACCGCCGCGTCGCGGAGCGCCATCATGACTGACCGGGGACTCTACGATCCGGCTTTCGAGCGTGATAGCTGCGGGTTCGGGCTGATCGCCAACCTCGACGACAATCCCGGGCACTGGGTAGTCGAGACGGCGATCCGGGCGCTCGCACGGCTCACCCATCGCGGCGCGGTCGCGGCGGACGGCAAGACCGGCGACGGCTGCGGCATCCTGATGAAAGCGCCGACCGGTTTCCTGCGGGCGATCGCCGAGGAAAGCGGCATCGCGACCTCGGAGCTTTTTGCGGCCGGCAGCGTTTTCCTGCCGCAGGACGAAGCGAGCGCCGCGGAAGTGCGGCGGATCATCCACGGCGCGCTCCTCGACTCCGAGCTCGAGCCTGCCGGCTGGCGCGTGGTGCCCCTGGACACGTCGGTGTGCGGAAGCGAGGCACTGGCGACGCTGCCGCGCATCGAGCAGGTGTTCGTGAACGCGCCGGCGGGCATGCAGCGGACGGGTTTCAACGGCCGCCTCTTCCTCGCGCGCAGGCGTGCGGAACGCCACATGGCCGCGGTGGACCCGAGCGCCTATGTTGCGAGCCTTTCGTCCGCGACCCTCAGCTACAAGGGCATGGTGATGCCGGAGTCGCTGCCGGGCCTTTTCCCCGACCTTCGCGACCCGCGGCTCGAGACGTCGGTTTGCCTGTTCCACCAGCGCTTCTCGACCAACACACTGCCGGAATGGCGGCTGGCGCAGCCGTTCCGCTTCCTGGCGCACAATGGCGAGATCAACACCATCCAGGGGAACCGCAACTGGGCCGTCGCGCGGGCGGATAATTTTCGCTCGGACAAGCTGCACGACGTCTCAGAGCTCGAGCCGATCATATCCCTGACCGGGTCCGATTCATCCAGCCTGGACAACATGCTGGAGCTGCTGCGCGCGGGCGGCATGGACGTGCTGCAGGCGATGCGCATCCTCGTGCCGCCTGCCTGGCAGAACGTCGATGCGCTCGACCCGGACGTCCGCGCCTTCTACGAGTTCTGGGGCGGCCATATCGAGCCCTGGGACGGGCCGGCGGGCATCGTCCTCACGGACGGCCGTTATGCCGCGTGCTGTCTCGATCGCAACGGCCTCCGGCCGGCGCGCTATGTCATCACGAAGGACCGCCACATCACGATAGCGTCCGAAATCGGCGTCTACGATTACGCTCCCGGTGACGTCGTCGAGAAAGGCCGGCTCGGACCCGGCGAAATGCTGGCCATCGATCTGCGAAACGGGCGGGTCCTCTGGACCGACGACGTGCACCAGGAACTGAAGGCGCGGGCGCCGTACAAGAAATGGCTGAAGAAGGGCCTGCGCTACCTGGATTCGGAGCTCGTCGACCTCCACATGGCCGCCGAGCCGATGGACCCGGGCACGCTCAGCTGCTACCAGAAGATGTTCAACCTGAGCCGTGAAGAGCTCAATGAAATCGTGAGCGTGCTCGCGAAAGCCGAGCAGGAAGCGGTCGGGTCGATGGGCGACGACACGCCGATGCCGGTGCTTTCACGCCAGGTCCGCTCCCCTTTCGACTACTTCCGGCAACAGTTCGCGCAAGTCACCAATCCCCCTATCGACAGCTTGCGCGAGCACATCGTGATGTCGCTGCAGACGACGATCGGGCGGGAATGCAACCTGTTCGACATCGGGCCGGAGCACGCGAAACAGGTCGTGATGAATTCGCCGATCCTGTCCCAGCGAAAATTGCGCCAGCTCCTCGGCCCCGGCATGTTCGCGGAACGTTACGCGTTCGTCGATCTCAACGCCCCCGAGGCCCAGTCGCTCCCGGATGCGATCGACCGCATCTGCGCGGAGGCGGAGCAGGCGGCGAAAGACGGCATGCTGATCATCATGCTGAGCGATCGTTACCTGAAGCCGGGCCTCTTGCCGGTGCACGCGTTGCTCGCGACCGGCGCGGTGCACCACCACCTCATCAGCCGCCGCCTGCGCTGCTCGGTAAACATCGTCGTCGAGACCGGCGTCGCCCGGGATCCGCATCACTTCGCCTGCCTGATCGGCTATGGAGCGACCGCCGTCTACCCGTACCTGGCCTACCAGAGCCTGCACGCGCTCGCGCAGCGCGGCAACGTCGACCGCCACCAGCAGCTCGGCAGGGGCTACCGCCGCGGCATCCGCAAGGGCCTCTTCAAGATCATGTCGAAGATGGGGATCTCGAGCGTTTCGAGCTACAGGGGAGCGCAGCTCTTCGAGATCGTGGGCCTGCACGAGGAAGTCGTGCAAAAGTGCTTTCGCGGCACCGTCAGCCGGATCCAGGGAGCGGATTTCGAGGACCTGCTCGGCGACCAGCGCCAGCTGGCGAGTACTGCCTGGGAGCCGCGCACGCCGCTGAAGCAGGGAGGCCTGCTGAAATACAAGCACGATGGGGAATACCACTGCTACAACCCCGACGTCGTCGCCACTCTGCAGGCCGCGGTGCGCTCGGGCGATTTCGCCCGCTACATGCACTACGCGAAGCTCGTCAACGAGCGTCCGGTTGCCACCCTGCGCGACCTGTTCGCCTTGCGCCCCGCCGGGCCGCGCCTGCCGCTCGACGAGGTCGAGCCGGCGGAGGCGATCCTGCCGCGCTTCGACAGCGCGGGAATGTCGCTGGGGGCCCTGTCGCCGGAGGCGCACGAGGCGCTTGCGATCGCCATGAACCGCCTCGGCGCGCGCTCGAATTCCGGCGAAGGCGGAGAAGACCCGGCGCGGAACGGCAGCGAGCGGCGGTCCAAGATCAAACAGGTCGCGTCGGGCCGGTTCGGCGTCACCGCCGAGTACCTGGTGAACGCCGAGGTCATCCAGATCAAGATCGCGCAAGGGGCGAAGCCGGGCGAAGGCGGCCAGTTGCCCGGTCACAAGGTGAACGAGACGATCGCGCGGCTCCGGTACGCCAAGCCGGGCGTCGGACTGATTTCGCCGCCTCCGCATCACGACATCTATTCCATCGAGGACCTGGCGCAGCTCATCTTCGACCTGAAGCAGGTGAACCCCGAGGCGCTCGTGTCGGTGAAGCTGGTGGCCGAGCCCGGCATCGGTACGATCGCCGCGGGCGTAGTGAAGGCGTACGCCGACCTCATTACCATCTCGGGCTATGACGGCGGCACTGGCGCGAGCCCGCTGAGCTCGGTCAAGTACGCCGGCAGCCCCTGGGAGCTCGGCCTCTCGGAGGTGCACCAGGTGCTACGCGCCAACAACCTGCGCCACAAAGTGCGGCTGCAGACGGACGGCGGATTGAAGACCGGGCTCGACGTCGTCAAGGCGGCACTGCTAGGCGCCGAAAGCTTCGGCTTCGGGACCGCACCGATGGTGGCGCTCGGCTGCAAGTACCTGCGCATCTGCCACCTGAACAACTGCGCCACCGGCATCGCGACCCAGAACAACGTGCTTCGCAGCGAGCACTTTGCCGGGCTGCCGGAGATGGTGATCAACTTCTTCCGGTTCCTGGCCGAGGAAGTCCGGATGCTGCTCGCGGAGCTGGGCGCACGCAGCCTCAACGAGCTGATCGGCCGCGTGGACCTGATCGAGCTGAAGCCGGGTGAAAGCCGGCGGCAGCAACAGCTGGACCTGCGCCCCATTGTTTCCGCCGCCGGACTCGCCGAGGATGCGCCGCAATTCTGCATCGACGAGCGCAACCGGCCCTTCGACAAGGGGGAGCTGGCTGAGCAAATGGTGGCGGACATCCTGCCGGCAGTCGAGGCCGGCTCGGGTGGGGCTTTCGCCTACCCGATCAGGAACTTCAATCGTTCCATCGGGGCACGGCTCTCCGGCGAAATCGCGCGACGTCACGGCAGCGCGGGCGTTGCGCACGCGCCCATCGACGTACGGCTCGACGGCACCGCCGGCCAGAGCTTCGGCGCCTGGAACGTTGCCGGGCTCAACCTGACGCTGGTGGGAGACGCGAACGACTACGTCGGAAAGGGTATGGGTGGCGGCCGCATCGTGGTCCGCCCCCCGGAGGATGCGGGGTTCACCGCCCGGGATACCGTGATCGTGGGCAACACCTGCCTCTACGGCGCCACCGGCGGGCAGCTCTTCGCTGCGGGGATGGCCGGCGAGCGTTTCGCGGTGCGGAACTCCGGTGCCATCGCGGTGGTCGAGGGCGCCGGCGATCACTGCTGCGAGTACATG
>DATABW010000279.1:0-11252 GCA_036259375.1 Woeseiaceae bacterium | reverse complement strand
GGGGCGCCCGGGACGTGGGTGTCTCCGTTCGCCGCGATCGGAGCACCGGCTGAGCCGCACCGTGACGCAGGTCTACCTGGGGCTGGGGAGCAATATCGATCCCGCCGCCAACCTGAGGCTCGCTGTCACCGAGCTGCAGCGGCGGTTCTGGGAGATCGAGCTGTCACCGGTATACAGCGGCCCCGCAATCGGCTTCGAAGGCGACGACTTCCTGAACATGGTCGTGGGCTTGCAAACAGCCTTGTCGCCGCGGGCGATCCTCGACGTGATCGCAGACCTCCATCGCCTGGCGCGCCGGGAACGGGGCGGCGACAAGCTGGGGCCGCGAACCCTCGATATCGATCTCCTGCTGTACGGCTGCCTGGTCGTCGACGATCCGGGCCAGGAGCTGCCGCGGCCGGACGTGCTGCAGTACGCCTTCGTGCTGCGACCGTTGGCGGACATCGCGGCGGAGTTCAGGCACCCCTCGACCGGCCGCACGATCGGTGAGCACTGGCACGATTTCGATGCCGTTTCGCAGCCCTTGCAGCGCGTCGAAATCCCGCTTTAGTTGCCCGCAATACGGGCTGTCTACTGCCCGATCCCTACCACCCGATGCTGCGGCCGCCGTCGACGGCAATCACCTGGCCGGTAACGTAGCGCGCGCGCAGCAGGTAGAGCAGGCAATCCGCTATGTCGGCAGGGCTCCCGGTTCGTTGCAGCGGAACCTGGCGCAGCACACTCTGCTTCGCCGCTTCCGTCATACCGGTCTCCGGCCAGAGAATCGCCCCCGGCGCGATTGCATTCACCCGCACTTCCGGCGCCATCTCCTTGGCCAGTGAACGCGTGAGCAGCACCAGGCCCGCCTTGGCGGCGCCGTACACGTTGTAATGGCGCAGCGGCCGCCGTGAGTGGATGTCCACGAGGTTGACGATGCAGCCGCCGGCCTTGCGCAGGTGAGGCCACGCCGCCTGTGCGAGAAACAGCGGCGCCTTCAGGTTGGTGCCGACGAGCTCCGCCCAGTGCTCGTCGGTGATCTCGCCGAGCGGAGTCGGGTAGAAAGCAGAGGCATTATTGACCAGCACGTCGAGCCGGCCCGACCAGCCGGTGACGGATTCCACCAGCGCACCCAGCCGTTCGCTGTCGGTGAGATCGGCCTGGAATGCCATGGCAGATCCGGCGCGGCTGCGATTCAGGGTTTCCGCGAGATCGCGCGCGTCCTCCGCGGAGTGCCGGTAATGAATCGCCACGTTCGCGCCGGCGGCATGCAGCCGGCGCGCCAGCTCCGCGCCGATGCGGCGCGCCGCGCCCGTGATCAGCGCACACCGGCCGGAAAGCTGTTCGTCAGGTGCCGACAAAATCGGGTTGCTGTTCGACGTTCCGCACGATTGCGTTCAGGAAATCCCCACCGCCCGTGGCACAATCCGCGCGGGCGAAATACAGTGTGCGGATTATTCGTTGCCACCCCGAGCCATGCAAGCAAAACCAGCCGTGTTCGATTCGCTGCCGGTACCCGGATCGGAGAGCCTGCTGCACACGGAGAAAGTGGCGGCACGTATTCGCCAGGCCATCGTCGAAGCGGGCGGCAGCATCAGCTTTGCCGAATTCATGCAGCTCGCGCTGTATGCGCCGGGGCTCGGCTACTACAGCGCGGGCGCGGCGAAATTCGGGGCTGCGGGCGACTTCGTGACGGCGCCCGAGATTTCCCCGCTGTTCGGACGCGTGCTGGCCCGGCAATGTGCCGGCGTGTTGAGGCAGCTCGCGAAGCCCGCCGTGCTGGAGCTCGGCCCGGGAACCGGTGCGCTGGCGCTTCAGGTGCTCACGGCACTCGAAGAGCGCGGAATGCCCCCTGAGCGCTACCTGATCCTCGAGGTGTCGCCGGACCTGCGCGAACGGCAGGAGCAGCGCCTGCGCCGGGCGCAGGCGGCATTGTCGACAAAAATCGAATGGATCACCGCCCTGCCGGAGCGCTTTGACGGCGTGGTCATCGCGAACGAGGTCGCCGATGCCCTGCCGGTCGAGCGATTCCGGAAGGCAGGCCGGGACGTGCTGCAATGCCGCGTCGCCTACGAGGAAGACCGCTTCCGGTGGACCAGTGCCCCTGCTCCTGACTTCCTGCGCGAAGCGGTGCACGGCATCGAGTCGGCGCTCGGCACTCCGTTGCCCGACGGCTATGTGTCCGAGGTATCGGCCGGACTGCCGGCGTGGGTGGCGGACGTTACCGGCAGTGTCGGCACCGGGCTCGTGTTCCTGTTCGATTACGGAATAACGCGCCGCGAGTATTACGCGCCGGACCGGTCCGGCGGCTGGTTACGCTGCCATTTCCGGCACCGGGCACATGACGATCCGCTCATCTACCCGGGGATCCAGGACATCACGGCGTGGATCGACTTTACGGCCGTCGCCGAAGCGGCGGTGGACGCCGGCATGGACATCGCGGGCTTCGTGTCGCAGGCTCACTTCCTGTTGCACGGCGGACTGGAAGAGGAGTTCGCCAGAGCCTCCTCGTCATCGACCTCCGCGCAAGCCGAGCTGTCCCGCCAGGCGGGCCGCTTGATACTGCCTGGCGAGATGGGCGAGCGCTTCAAATGCATCGGGCTCAGCCGCGGAAGTATCGATCGGCCACAGGCCTTTGCGGCCGCCGACCGGGCGCACGCCCTCTGAATACGAGAACAAGCAGCAGGAACCGAGTTTGAGCTGGATTCATATCGTCGTCCTTGCCGTCGTGCAGGGGCTCACCGAGATTTTGCCCGTGTCGAGTTCCGGTCACCTGGTGCTGGTGCCGAGCATCATGGACTGGCAGGACCAGGGCCTGGTGTTCGACGTCGCCGTGCATTTCGGGACACTGGTGGCGGTCTGTCTTTACTTTCGGGACGACGTCCTGCGCCTGGTGCAGGGCGGGTTGCGTCTCCTCGGCGGCAACACGAACTCGAGCGAATCGCGGCTGGCCCTGTGCATCGGCCTCGGCACGATCCCGGCCGCGGTCGCGGGACTACTGTTCGCCGGCTGGATCGCCGCCAACCTGCGCGATCCGATGGTGGTCGTGGCGACGCTGTCGGGGTATGGCATCCTGCTGGCGCTCGCCGACTGGTTCGGCAAGCGGCGGCGGGACATGGCCGACATCGGCATCGGCGACGCGCTGGTGATCGGCGCGGCCCAGGCGTTGGCCCTGGTGCCCGGCACGTCGCGTTCCGGGATCACCATCACGGCGGGCATGGCGCTGGGGCTCAAGCGGCAGGAGGCGGCGCGCTTTTCATTCCTGCTGTCCGTCCCCGTCATCCTTCTCGCGACGCTCTACGAAGCGGCCCTGATCTTCATCGAAGGCGCCACGGTGACCGTCGGAACACTGGCTTTGGGAGCGTTGATTTCAGCCCTGGTCGCCTACCTGACCATCGGTTTCTTCATGCGTTTCGTGAATGCCATCGGCCTGGTTCCGTTTGCCGTCTACCGCATCGTGCTGGCGGCGGTGATTCTCTTCGTGGTCGTGTAACCCGCCGTCCGGGCGACAACATCGCCGGGTAAAGGGCTCCTACACGGCATCGGCTTTATACGCGCTGATCGCCTGCAGCCGTTTGCGCCGCAGCGCCTCCCCGATCTGCGCGCCTTCCAGGCCTTCCCGCACGAATTCCCTGGCCGATATCTTCGCTGCCGCCTGCAGCGCTCCCAGCAGGTATTCAGCTTGCGGATAAGGCCGCTCCTCGAAACCGGTGCGGCCGCGGGAGTCCGCTTCGCACGCGACCAGGAAACTGCGAAACCGCTCCGGCCGCCGGAAGGCGTCGACGCGCTCGAGCACCTTGAGGATCGTCGCGGCGCGCAGCTCGAAAGCTTTGTGGCTGTGGCCATGGAACTCGGCAACGAGGAGCGCAAGCTCACGGCAGGCGGAGGGCACCGGCAGCCGGCGCGCCATCACGTTGATCAGCCTGACGCTGCGTTTCTCATGACCCGGGTGGCTGGGCAGCTTTTCTTTCGGCGTCGTCGCTTTGCCGAGGTCGTGCACCAGAGCCGCGAAGCGAACGTCGACGGCCGGGCTCAGCGCCGCGGCCTGCTCGAGGACCATCAGCGCGTGCACGCCACAGTCGACCTCCGGGTGCCATTTCGGCGGCTGCGGCACCCCGAACAGCGCCTCCAGTTCGGGAAAAACCGCTGCCAGCGCGCCACAGTCACGCAATACCTGGAAGAAAATGCGCGGCGACGGTCCGCCGAGTGCCGCTTCCGTTTCCTTCCAGACCCGGTGCGGCACCAGTTTGTCAACCTCGCCGCTGTCGACCATGCAGCGCATGAGCTCCAGCGTTTCGTCGGCTATGCGGAAGCCCTGGCCCGCGAAACGGGCCGCGAACTTGGCGACGCGCAGGACGCGCACGGGATCCTCGGTGAACGCATCGGACACGTGCCGCAACAGTCGTGCTTCGAGATCCGCACGGCCGTCGAACGGATCGACAAGGTTGCCGTTGCAGTCCTTGGCGATCGCGTTGATGGTGATGTCCCGTCGCGCGAGGTCATCCTCGATCGTCACGTCAGGCGAGGTGTGGAATTCGAAGCCGTGGTAACCGGGGCCGGTTTTTCTCTCGGTACGCGCGAGCGCGTACTCCTCGCTCGTCTCGGGATGGAGGAACACCGGGAAATCCTTGCCGACTTGCCGGTAACCCAGCGATTTCATCTCGCCGGGCGTGGCGCCCACGACGCACCAGTCCCGCTCCGCAATGGGCAGCCCGAGCAGTTCGTCACGCACGGCGCCGCCGACGAGGTAGATCTCCATGCCGGAATTCTATCCTGAATACCGTCGGGCACGATTCAAGTTCCCGGAACTCGGTCTCGCCACGGCCGGTCACACCTGAGATACTGCCGATGGCGCTGCGGGGGGCCAGCGCATCAGGAACAACCGGGGACCTAAGATCAAGAAGCTGATTATTATTATGTGCCTGGCGACAATCGCCGGCGTGCTGCCGCTCGGCGGCTGTTACTACATGCAGGCCATCAGCGGCCACACGCAGCTCATGAACCAGCGGCGTCCGATGATAGAGGTCATCGAAGATCCCGCGTCGTCGGAGGGGCTCAGGGAGCGCCTGCGGCTGGTTTACGAAGCGCGGCAGTTTTCCGTGCGGGAGCTGGGGCTGCCGGACAACGACAGCTATCGCAGCTATGCCGATCTCGGACGTGACTATGTCGTCTGGAACGTGTTCGCGGCCCCCGAATTCTCGCTGAAGCCGAAACAGTGGTGCTACCTGGTAGCCGGCTGCGTGGCGTATCGGGGCTACTTTTCCAGGCAAGATGCCGTCGAGGAGGCGGAGGACCTGCGGAGCGACGGTTTCGATGTGTCGCTCGGCGGCGTGTCGGCGTACTCGACGCTGGGGAAATTTGCCGACCCGGTGCTGAATACGATGATGCACTGGAGCAACGCCGATCTCGTTGCCACCCTGTTCCACGAACTGGCCCACCAGGAGCTGTACGTCAAGGGCGACACGCAGTTCAACGAGTCGTTTGCCAGCGCCGTTTCGGATATCGGGCTGGAACGCTGGTTCGTCAGTCGCGGCAATCTCGCGGCGCTCGAGGAGTACCGCGCCACGAACAGGCTGCGCCACGAGCTGCTGCAGTTGGTGCAAGCGGCAAAGTCGGAACTGGCGAGGCTTTACGCATCGGACCTCGAGGACGATGAGAAGCGCCGCCGGAAGCGCGAGCGCCTGGACGCGCTATCCGCGGATGCCGCCAGCCTGTTTGCGGACGCCGGTCTCGACAGGAGCCCCCTTGCCGCGCCGCTGAACAACGCGCGGCTGGTCTCGCTCGGGCTGTACGAAGGCTGGATACCCGCGTTCCGGGCGCTGTACGTCGAATGCGGCGAGCGCCTGGAGTGCTTCTACGACCGCGCCCGGGACGTCGCGGAGCTGCCGGTGAACGAGCGGACGGCGAGATTGGAACTGCTCTCGGAGCAGGATGCGGAGCCGGAGCAGGTGGCGGACTCGCTTTAGTACGGTGGCAGTCAGCGGCCGGCAGCGGTCTCGGTGGCAGCCCGGGAGAGTCGTTCCGGCGCCACGAGGGGCTCGATCGCGTCCAGGGCCGCCGACAGGCGGCTGGTCCGACCGGTGAGGCGCCAGTGGAAGACGGAGTCGCTGAACAGCACGCGGCGCACAAAGCCGCGAGTCTCGTCATAAGGGATGTTCTCTATCCAGATGCGCGCGTCGAGACGCTCCGAGCGGGGCAGCCATTCCTCGACCTTGTACGGCCCCGCGTTGTAAGCCGCGGTTGCCAGCACGACGTTGCGGTCGAACCGTTCGAGCATGCTGGCGAGATAGGTCGTGCCGAGGCGGATGTTGCTGACCGGATCGGTGAGCGTCGCCAATCCGGAATACGGCAGCTCGAGCTGCGCCGCGGTGCGCCGTCCGGTTGTCGGCATCAACTGCATGAGCCCGACCGCGCCCGCGTGTGAGCGGATGTCCGACATGAACAGGCTTTCACTGCGCGCGACCCCGTATGCCCAGCTTCCCCGGATTTGCGCCGCCTCCGAAGCGTCCCGGAACGCCTCCGAGTACGCTAACGGGTAGCGAATCTCCAGGTCGTCGTAGTGACCCAAGTCGGCTACGGTGGCGATGGCCTGCGAATGCCATCCCCAACGGTGCGCGAGCACGGCCGCCTGCAACAGCTCGCCGGCATCGAGGTTGCCGACGGCCTCACTCCATTCCGAGCGCCCGCGGCTTTCCAGGCCGACATGGAACAACTCCCGCGCGCGGATCAGTGTCGGGTGTCGCGCCAGTTCGGCAATGGAAGCTTCGTCGGCTGGTGTGTTCGCGTGTCCGAAAGCGTAGGGGTTTCCGAGCTCATCCGCGGCGAGGAAGCCGAAGTAGCTGCGTTCACCTGCGAGTGCGCTGAGAATCGGCAACGCCTCCGCTTCGTGTTCGGACTGGCGTAGCGCAACGGCCAGCCAGTAGCGCCATTCCTCCGCTCGCTGTTCCGGTGCCGGCATCGCCCGAATGACCGCGATCACGTCCTCCCACCTGCGTGCCAGCAGCGCCGTGCGCACCTGCCAGGCGCGAACGTTCTCATCGGCGGCCTCGCTGCCGAGGGCGGCCAGCATCCCGAACGCCTCCGGCTCGTGTTGCTGTGCCGCCGACAGCGCGATGTAACGCGAGATGCTTGCCGTCTCGTCCGGAGCAAAGCGATGCCGGACCCGCAAGCGCCCCCAGTGGTCCCGCGCCAGCAGCGCATCCCGGTCGGCCAGGCGTTCGAGGGCGTACAGGAGCTGTTCGCGATGCTCGTCGCCTTCATCGCAGTCGGCGTCCGCTTCGATGAAAGCCTGCGGGTTCTTGCCGGAACTGATCCAGCGGTTGGCCCGGTCGAGCCACTCGTCATCCATCGATTTCGCGAGGTAGCGCGCCAATGAGAACTGCCGCGCCGAGACGGCCAGTTCGAAGCGGCGTTCCGACAGTTCGCCGTCGAGCAGCCCGGTACTGCGCAGGTAATCGAACACCGGGTCGCATTCATCGACCTGGCTACGGCCCACCAGCCACAAGGCTGTCGCCTGCTCGACAACCTGGTCCCGGTCGGAAAGAAGGCCGGCCTGCACCGCCAGGCAATCGAGTCTCGCCATGCGCATGTCGTTGTAGTAGCGGCGGTACACGTCGAGATACGCCGGCCATTGCCCGTCCGCGGCCAATTGCAATGCGAAGCGGTAACGGAGTTCCCGTGCCGGTTTCAGGTCCCCGTATCGCTCCAGGAAGGCATGCACTTCGGATGCGTCCACTACGTCGAGGTTGGCTCGCAGCCAGGCGGCTTTCAGGTCGGGCCAGAGCACGTAGCCTTCGAGCAGGGATTGCCGCTCGGCCGCCGGCCGCCAGTCACCGCGCTCGACTGCCGGGTAGACGGCGCGGAAAGCCTCGCGCCGGGCATCGAGAACGGCATCTTCCTGCGCCGCGCAAGCGACCGAGAGCAGGGCGACGGCGATCGCGCCGGCGTGGCGCCGGCAGCGCAGTTTCCCAAAGCAGTTCATGCTCCGGACATTACTGAGCGGGACGCTGCGCTGCAACAAGCAAAGCGCAAAACAAAAACCCGGCAAGGCCGGGTTTTTTTCGTCCGGCATGACCGGCCTGGAATGGACGTGCTCCGGTCAGCGGATCTGCAGCATCAGCTGGCGATCGCCACGGCGCACCAGCAGGAACAGGATGTCGCTGCGCGTCGCGACCTCCTGCAGGTCCTCGACATTCCGGACGCGAACGCGGTTGACCGCAATGATCAGGTCGCCCGGACGAAGTCCGCGCTGTGCCGCGGGGCTGCGCGGCTCCACGTCAGTCACTTCGACGCCGCCGTCGCCCTCGGACATGGTCGCAAACAGCGCGCCCGTGAGCCCCGCATGAATGTCGGATCCCGAACTCTGTGTCAGCGTGAGCTCGCCCAGCTCCGCGGTGGTGGTTCGCCGTTCGCCGTTTCGAAGGTATTCGATCCTTACCTCGTCCCCCGGGCCTTTCAGGCCGATGGCGTTCGCCAGATCGCGGCTGTCGTCAATGCGCTCATCGTCCACCTCGACGATGATGTCGTCGACCTGCAGCCCGGCTTTCTCGGCGGCCGAGCTCGGCTGGACGTTCGAGACCAGCGCGCCATAGTCGACTTCGGCGCCCAGGGCCTCGGCCGTTTCCTGGTCTATCGTCGCAATCGTTACGCCGAGCAGGCCGCGCCGTACTTCGCCGTATTCGAGGATCTGGTTCATGATCGAGCCGGCGATCTCCGTCGGCACGGCAAAACCGATGCCGATGTTGCCGCCGGTCCGGCTGATGATCGCGGAATTGATGCCGACGAGCTCACCCCGCAGGTTCACGAGCGCCCCGCCCGAGTTGCCTGGATTGATGGACGCGTCGGTCTGGATGAAGTCCTCGAGGCCGTTCTGGCTGATACCGGTCCGTCCCAGCGCACTGATGATGCCCGAGGTGACCGTGTGACCGAGGCCGAAAGGGTTGCCGATCGCGATCACGAAATCCCCTACCCGCAGTTCTTCCGAATCACCGATCGGAATTTCCACCAGGTTCTCGGGTTCGACTTTCAGGACCGCGATATCCGTCGCGGCGTCGGTACCGACGACTTCGGCTTCCAGCGAGTCGTCGTTGTACAGGAACACCTGGATCTTGTCCGCATTCTCGACCACGTGATTGTTCGTCAGGATGTAACCGTTCTCGGCGTCGACGATCACGCCCGAGCCCGCGCTCGCGACTTCCTGGGTGCCGCCGCCGGGAAGGTCCGGAATGCCGAAAAAACGGCGGAACATTTCGTCGGCATAGGGTGAGCGCCCGGCGATGGTCTGGCTGACGCGGATATTGACCACCGCGGGTGACACCCTCTCGACCAGCGGCGCGAGGCTCGGCATCGATTCCCCGTCCACAGCGCCGGGAAGCTGTGCGGCGGCCGTGAGCGTCAGCGCCATCAGGGCGCCGGCAGCGAGCATTCCGTGGAATCGATGAGCTGGTTTCATGCTGTCAGTATCCTTGGCGGTTGGGGTTCGGGCGCAGTTCCTGCCGGGCGGGCTCCCGCTGGATGACGGGCAGCGTGTTCCGGATTGCAAACGGGAGCTATTAACAACGTCCCCGTCCGGCCTCTGGCAGAGATGCCGGACGGGGACGGTTCGTCGCGTTGCCGTGGCGCAATCGCACGGTCGCGGCCGGGTCAGGCCGCCTGAACCGTGATGCGGCGCGGCTGGACTTCCGGCTGCTTCGGTATCGTAACCTCGAGAATGCCGTTGGCGCTTCTCGCCGTTATGTTATCGGCGTCGGCTGCTTCCGGCAAAGTGAAACGGCGGCGGAACCGGCCGTTGACTCGCTCGATGCGCTTCAATCCGTCGAAGCCCTCCGTCGATTCTTCGCGCCGTTCTCCCGAGAGCGTCAGGATACCCTTCTCCATGCTGATTTCGATCGCATCGGGATTCACGCCGGGTACATCGGCCCGCAGGACGAAGCGATCCTTGTCCTCCAGGATATCAACGGCCGGAACCCAGTCGGCGACGAGGTTGCCATCCGCGGGGATGGCGGCACCAAACCGGCGACCGGCAATCTCGTCGAGATCCCGATGCAGCAGATCGAAGAGCCCCCAGGGCTCGAATCTCGTAACGTTCATATTCAAGACTCCTCGAGTTGTGTTGTTTGCCCCATGCCGATCTTTGCGAATGCACGAGATCTGGCGTTCGCACCTGTATGGCGCCGGGCCATGTGGTTTTCAAGCCTGTTCCGGTATGCTGGCGCCAGCCGCCGGACAGGCGGGTTCCACGCCCGACAAGGCAATCCTCGCGGCACCCCGCAGACACTAGATATGGGGAATCGCTGCCGCTCGCAGCGATCGGTCTTTCTGCAGAACCACCACAAGCCGCCCGGGGATGTTTTACCGTAAGTCGCTGGTTTAGAAGATGTTATTAGCGCGTAAAAAAAACCGGCAAATCCTTGACAGCCGCACGCCCCGGGCCTAATCTTGGACCTAGCAGACACAACATCTAGTGTCTGGCAAAACGAACAAACAGCGCCTTTTCAGGCACTCGTCGCTTCAATGTCGAACAGCGGTGAGCGGGGAACTATTCGCTTTTAAAAGCCTTTATCTTGAAACCAAACCTGAGAGACTGAACCCGAATCTGGCAGTGCGCAGAGGTGGGGTCTCCGGAGAGCACGGGGGAACGGAGCCACATGAAGTCCGCGGTGAATCTAGACGCCAACACGGTTTCCGACATCACGTTCCAGCCCGCGTCGCTGGACATCTGGAGCGCAAAATACCGCCTGACCGCCAAGGACGGCCGGCCGATCGACCGGTCGATCGAGGATACCTACCGGCGCGTGGCGCGGGCGCTGGCGGCCGTCGAGGCGGAGCCGTTGCGCGAGCAGTGCTTCGAAGATTTCCTGTGGGCGTTGAAGAGCGGCGCCATCCCGGCCGGACGCATCATTTCGAACGCCGGGGCGCTGGAACACAAGCCGGCCACTTCCACGATCAACTGCACGGTGTCCGGCACCATCGGCGATTCGATGGACGACATCCTGGGCAAGGTTCATGAAGCCGGGCTGACGCTGAAGGCGGGCTGCGGCATCGGCTACGAGTTCTCCACACTGCGGCCCAGGGGCGCCTACGTCACGGGCGCCGGCGCCTACACCTCGGGTCCGCTGTCGTTCATGGATATTTACGACAAGATGTGCTTCACCGTCTCCTCGGCGGGCGGCCGCCGCGGCGCGCAAATGGGCACATTCGACGTCGGCCATCCGGACGTGCTCGATTTCATCCGCGCAAAGCGGGAAGACGGGCGGTTGCGCCAGTTCAACCTGTCG
>DATABW010000278.1:0-3675 GCA_036259375.1 Woeseiaceae bacterium | reverse complement strand
CCGGTCGTTCCCAGATCTCCGGAAGCGCTTCGGAATCGCCGACGTTCGAACCGGGCTGGAACACATGCCCGACTTCCGCGGCCGTGCTCGCCAGGGCCTGCGCGTGTTCGGCGAGGAAACCGTTATCTTCCACGAGCCCGCGCAGCTGCATCGAAATTGCGGCAATGTGGCCGCGCATCGCGGTCATGATCGCGCTCCTGTAATCCTTCGCATCCTCTGCGGTCGGCTCCGCCAGCGCATCGAAGGAAGTCGCCGCGCCCGCAATGGCAAGGCAAAGGGTGAGTGCCGGCACAGAAATCATCCGGTGCATACGCGAAAGCTCCATTGTTGTTGTTTGACGGCACGAAGAATAACCTTGCCGCCACAACTCCACAAATAAGACTGTTCATGACCGAACCCGCCTGGTACTCCGTATTGCCGCCCGTTCTGGCGATCGTGCTCGCTATCTGGACCCGGCAGGTCATCCTTGCACTGTTCGCCGGCATCTGGATCGGCTACACGCTGCTGAACGGGATGAACCCGCTCACAGGCATCACCGCAGCGCTCGACGGCGTGATCGCGGTGTTCGGCGACGCCGGCGACGCGCGGGTCCTGCTTTTCGCGTTGATCATCGGCTCGTTGATCGCCACTATCGAATTTTCCGGCGGAGTTCGCGGTTTCGTGCATTTCGTGGAGACGCGGCGCTGGGTGCACAACGGGAAGCGGGCGCAGTGGCTCGCCTGGATCTGCGGTCTCGTCATCTACATCGAGTCCAACATCACATTGCTGGTGGCAGGGTCCGTCAGCCGTCCTCTGTTCGACCGCTACCGGGTGTCGCGGGAAAAGCTCGCTTATTTGATCGACGCAACCTCTGCGCCGATCTGCGCAATGATCCCGCTCAACGCCTGGGGCGCCATCCTCATCAGCCTGGTAGCGACGGCCGGCGTGGAGAATGCGCTCCAGACGTTCGTCGCTTCTCTGCCGTTCAACCTGTATGCGATAACCGCCATCGGGCTGGCCGCGTTCACGATCTGGAGGAATTTCGACTTCGGGCCTATGAAGAAAGCGGAGGAGCGGACGCGGCAAGGGCAGTTACTGTGGCCCGAGGCTATGCCGCTGGCCGACGTGTCGGCGGAGCAGGAACAGAGCGACGACCTGCACCGCAAAGTGCCGTCCGCGGCCTTTATGCTGGTGCCGATCCTCGCGATGATCCTGATGATGCCGATCGGGCTCTACGTGACCGGCGAGGGCAATCTAATGGCCGGGTCCGGTTCCGAATCGATTCTCTGGGCGGTTTCGTTCGCGCTGCTGGTCGCCTGGATCATGGTCCTGTCCACGCGGCGCGGCAGCATCAACGAGCTGATGCAGGTCTTCATGAAGGGGGCCGGCTCGCTGCTGCCCATCTCGGCAATCCTGCTGCTCGCGCTCGCGCTGGGCGACGTCGCCGGACTGCTCGGGACCGGTGACTACGTGGCGACGCTCCTCGGCGACAACATACCGCTCGTGCTGCTCGCACCGCTCGTATTCCTGACGGCGGCATTCATCGCGTTTGCCACCGGCACCAGCTGGGGCACATTCGCTATCATGATTCCCATCGCGGTGCCGCTCGCGATGAATCTCGATCTGCACGTGCCGATGTTTCTCGGCGCCGCGATCGGCGGCTCCATATTCGGCGATCACTGCTCGCCCATCAGCGACACGACCGTGGTCGCCTCCATGGCCTCGGCCACGGATCACATCGATCACGTGCGGACCCAGCTGCCCTACGCGCTCATTGGCGCCGCGATCGCCACCCTCGGCTACCTTCTCCTCGGGATTGCGCTGTAGGAGCCCGCCTCGCGCGACAGCATCCATTGAGGTTACCGTCGTCCGTGAGACGGACGCCTACCGCGATATTTTCATGAACGGTGCACGTCAGGGACGCGTTACCGGCAGCAGGATTCGGGACGGGTGCTCGGGGCTGTGGTGAATCGTAATGCGCGCCGGCTTCGACTCCGAGGAGACGATTTCGGATTCGCCGGTCTGCAGGTTGCGTGAAAAGTGCGGCGCGAAGGAGGCCGAGACATGGATGCGCAGGCGATGCCCGGCCGCGAAGCGATTGCTCGTGAGCAGGTTCGGCAAGCGCAGCTCGTAAACGCGTTCCGGCGTCAGCAACCGGCGGCCCGCGGCCGGATTCCGGTAACTCGCCCGCAGCATGTCGTTGCCGGGCCCCATGAGGTTGATCGCGCGGCCGTCAGGATGAACATCGAACACGCGTACCCAGAGATCGAAATCGCGGCAGTCGCAGGACGCGTAGACGACCGCCTCGATGGGCCCGGCAATGGTGAGCTCCCCGCCGAGTGGCGCGGTCTCGAAGATGAGCAAGTCGTCACGCCCGGCGAGCGCGCGATAATCCCGCGGCCCGAAGGACGCGTAGGGATCGACGACCGGGTTGACCGGATCTGCGACGAAGCTGCTGGACGACGGCCCCTCCGGCACTGGCGCGTCCCGGCCCAGCGCTTCGGCACTCCCCAGGTACAAGGGCAGGTCCTGCGCCTCCGTCGGCGGCCAGCTCACGGTCTCTTCCCAGTGATTGGCGCCCATGACGAAATAGCGCACGGGAGGCCCGGCCGCGAAGCGGTTCTCGATTCCCTTCAGGTAGTGATCGAAAAAATCGAGGACGAGGTCGTCGTAGTCGATCGCCGCCGCCGGCCCGAAGTCGATCGCGCCGGTTTCGCGCGACTCCGTCGACCCGACGCCGTGGGTCCAGGGGCCGAGCACCAGGTGCGTATTCAGGTTGCCGGCCTCGCGCGTGTCCAGCAAGCCGTTGAAGTTCGTGACGGCGCCCTCGGGTCCGTACGCTTCGTCAAACCAGCCGCTCAGGTTCAGGACGGCGTCGTCCACCGAGCCGTACCGGCCCCGGATTTCGGCCCAGTCCCACCACGGATCCTCCGGCGGATGCCGCAGCCATTCGTAGTAGTACGGCGCCGCGTCGCGCAGGTACGGCAGCTCGGACAATGGCAGGTACGACCTGTATTCGTCGGCTACCCTGGGCCACGTCGCTTCCGCTTGTTCGCTGCTCGTGATCCCGGGCAGGTCGAGCCGGTCGCGCGTATCGGGCGCGATGTTGAGGTAAATCCACGGCAGCCACGACAGGTCGAAGACGCCGTTCATGTAGAAGAAGTTGCGCGGTGAAGAGAAGGTCATCGCCGGCGCCATCGCCTCGAGATGCGGCGGCGACTCCAATGCAGCAAGCCACTGCACGGCTCCCGGATAAGAAAGCCCGTACGTGCCGACGACGCCGTTCGACCACGCTTGCGCCGCGGCCCATTCAATCGTGTCGTAGCCGTCGTCACCTTCGTTCCGGTACGGGTCGAACTCGCCGTCAGATTCGTAGCGGCCGCGCACGTCCTGCAGCACGACGGCGTAGCCGCGCGCCACGGCCTCGAGGTGCGTCTCGTAGGACTCCGCGGCGGCTGCCTTGCCATAGGGAGTACGGTAAACCAGCACGGGGAACCGGCCGGGCCCGCCGGGCCGATACACGTCAGCGCGCAGGATCACGCCGTCGCGCATCGGTACCGCCACGTCGCGTTCGACCAGCGGCGCCGGATCGCCTGCGTCGACCTCACCAGGCGCCGCGCTCCCGACCGGCGCGCTGCCCCCGCTGCATCCGGCGACCAGCTCGATCGCCGTCAGAGCGGCGGCATGGGAACCTTG
>DATABW010000277.1:0-11982 GCA_036259375.1 Woeseiaceae bacterium | reverse complement strand
AGACCGCCCACTCCAGGCCCAGGTCGTACGGTGTCTGCGTGCCGTCCGTCTCCTGCCCGACGATGATGAAACCCTTCTCCGCGCGAAGGACGTGCATTGTCTCCGTGCCGTAAGGTGCAATGCCGAACTCCTCGCCCGCTTCCATGACCGCCTCCCACAGCGAAGCGCCGTAATGCCAGGGCACGTTGATCTCGTACTGCAGCTCGCCCGTGAAGCTGATACGGAAGACCCGCGCCGCTATTCCGCCGATCGCCACGTCCCGCCAGGCCAGGAACGGGAACGCCGCCGGTGAAAAGCCCGTTTCCGGCGCGAGCTTCGCCAGCACCTTGCCGCTCAGCGGCCCGGCGACGCCGACCGTCGCCCACTGCTCGGTCACCGACGTGAGCCGCACCCGAAGCTCGGGCCATTCCGTCTGCAGGTACTCCTCCAGGTGATCGAGCACCGCCGCCGCATTGCCGGTGGTGGTCGTCATCAGGTACCTGTGCTCCGCGAGGCGTGCCGCCGTGCCGTCGTCGAAGACCATGCCGTCCTCGCGGCACATGATCCCGTAACGTACCTTGCCGACCGGCAGCTTCAGCCAATTGTTCGTGTACACGCGGTTCAGGAACTCCGCCGCGTCGGGACCCTGGATGTCGATCTTGCCCAGCGTCGACGCGTCGATCGCGCCGACGCGCCCCCGCACGGCATGGCATTCGCGCTCCACAGCGGCTTGCATGTCCTCGCCCGCGCGCGGGTAGTACCACGGCCGCTTCCATTGCCCTACGTCCTCGAACACCGCGCCGAGCTCGACGTGCCGGTCGTGCATCGGCGTGAGCCTCGCGGGATCGAACAGTTCGCCGCGATCGCGCCCGCCCATCGCGGCGAACGTCACCGGCGTGTACGGCGGACGGAACGTCGTCGTGCCGACACGCGGAATCGGCTCTTGCAGCGTCTCCGCCAGTATCGCGAGCGCATTGATGTTCGAAGTCTTGCCCTGGTCCGTACCGAAGCCCGCCAGGGTGTAGCGCTTCATGTGCTCGACGGATTCGAAGCCCTCCTGCACCGCGACGCGGATGTCCGCGGCGCTGGTGTCGTTCTGCAGGTCGACAAAGTGCTTCGAGTAACTGTGTCCCGGCCGCGGGGGTACGAGCCAGAGCGGTGACGGCGCCGGGGCCGGTATGTCCTCGGCCGATGCGAGCTCCACCGCCATATGCGTCGCCACAAAGCCGCAGGCTCCCGCCGCCGCGGCACCGGCAGCCACTGCCTCGGCCAACGCGTCCCGCAGGCCGAAGGTGCCGTTGCAAGCGCCGACGGATGCCTGTGCCGCTCTGGCCTCGCCCGGACGGAAGCACGCGAGCGTCTCGTCATAGACCAGTTTGCCCCGCGACTGGCTGTGCAGGTGGACGACGGGACTCCAGCCGCCGGACACCGCCAGCAGGTCGCACGGCAACCACCCGACGCGGCCGCCTGGTTTACCTGTCGGCGACAGCTCCGCGACCGCAACCCGCGACAGGCGCTTGCCGCCGCGCGTATCGACGACGGCGTGACCTGTCCTTACGCCAACGCCCCGCTCGCGCGCGGCCTCGACAAGCGGGCCCGCCGGACTCGCTCGCGAATCGATGACGGCTGCGATCTCCGCTCCCGCGTCGAGAAGTTTCGGTACCAGGCGATAGATACTGTCGTTGTTCGTGAACAGGCAGACGCGGCGCCCGGGCAGTACGGCCCAGCGATCGAGGTACGCGGCCACCGCCCCGGCCAGCATGATCCCGGGGCGGTCATTGTTGGCAAAGACCAGCGGGCGTTCGTGGGCGCCGGTGGCGAGGATCACGTGGCGCGCGCGGAAGTGCCAGAGGCGTTCGCGGGGAGTGGCAGCGGGCGGCGTGGCGCCGGGTTCGGTGAGGCGTTGGAGGGCGGCGAGGCAATTGTTGTCGTAGTAGCCGAAGACGGTGGTATTGGGGAGGTGGAGGAAATTGTCTGACTGCGGGAGCGAACCGACGGGCCGGTCGCCCGTGGGACGGGCTCCTGCAAGGGTGGTGCGGGCGCCTGCAGCCGCGGCGGTATTCGCGGCCGCAAGGCCGGCCCGGCCGGCGCCGACGACCAGCACGTCGCAGTGGTGGTAGCGGCGGTCGTAGGTGTCCGGGTCGGGTTCGGCCGGCGCGCGGCCCCAGCCGCCGGCGCGGCGGATGCACGGCTCGAAGACGTGTTCCCAGAGCCGCTGTGTGCCGAAGAACGTCTTGTAATAGAAGCCGGCCGGCATGAAGCGCGAGAACGCGCCGACCGCGGCCCCGAAGTCGAGCCCCACGGACGGGAACACGTTGACGCTGCGCGCCTCGAGCCCCTCGTACAGCGCCACCTCGGTAGCCTTCAGGTTCGGCGTCGAGCGCCCGCCGCGGCCGACCTGCACGATCGCGTTCGGCTCTTCGGCGCCCGCGGCCATGATGCCGCGCGGGCGGTGGTACTTGAAACTGCGCGCAACGAGGTGCACGCCGTTCGCGAGCAGCGCCGACGAGAGCGTGTCGCCCGGGTGTCCCTCGTATCGCCTTCCGTTGAAGGCGAACGGCAGCGTGCGCGAGCGATCGATGCGCCCGCCCCGCGGCAGCCGGCACGGCTGGCTCATGGCGGCGTCTCCCCGATCCGGTACACGGCCAGGATTGCGTGCGTCACCGTGTGCCGCTGCACGTTGAACCAGCGACGGCACCCGGCGGCGTGCACCCAGCGCTCGGCGAACTCGCCCTTGGGATTGTCGCGCATGAACAGGTAATCGGCCCATTCCGCGTCCGTCAGCTCTTCCGAACTTTCAGGCCGTGCCCTGTGCGCCTGCCCCCCGTAGTGAAATTCGGTCTCGTCGCGAACGCCGCACCAGGGGCAGGGAATCCGCAACATCAGTGCGCCACCGCTGCCGCGCCGTGCTCGTCGATGAGCGCGCCGCTCGTGAACCGCTCGAGCGCAAACGGCGCGTTGATCGGGTGCGGTGCATCGTTCGCGATCGTGTGCGCGAACACCCAGCCGGAGCCCGGCGTCGCCTTGAAGCCGCCGGTGCCCCAGCCACCGTTGAGGTAGAGCCCCGCGACCGGCGTCTTGCCGATGATCGGCGAGGCGTCGGGGCACACGTCGACGATGCCGCCCCAGTTCCGGAGCATCCGGAGCCGCGCGAACACGGGAAACAGCTCCACCAGCGCCGCCATCTGTCCCTCGACGACATGGAAGCTGCCGCGCTGCGCGTAGGAGTTGTAGCTGTCTATGCCGGCACCGATCACCAGCTCTCCCTTATCCGACTGGCTGACGTACACGTGGATCGTGCCGGACATCACCACGGTATCGAGCACCGGCTTGATGGGCTCGGAGACGAGCGCTTGCAGCGGGTGGCTCTGGATCGGCAGCCGGAAGCCCGCCATTTCGGCCAGCACGGAGCCGTGCCCGGCCGTCACGATGCCTACCTTGTTCGCGCCGACGAAGCCGCGCCTCGTCTCGACGCCGGTCACACGGCCGTTGTCCCGGCGGATGCCGGTCACCTCGCAGTTCTGCACGATGTCCACGCCGCGCGCGTCCGCGGCGCGCGCGAAACCCCACGCGACCGCGTCGTGCCGCGCGGTCCCCCCACGAGGCTGGTAGGTGGCGCCGAGCACCGGGTAACGCAACGTAGGGGAAGTGTTGAGAATCGGGCAGATCTCCTTCAGCTCATTTGCCGATAGCCACAAGGAGTCGATGCCGTTCAACCGATTGGCTTCCGCGCGGCGCCGCCCGGCGCGGACGTCGCCCTGGTTGTGGGCGAGGTTCAGCACGCCCCGCCGGCTGAACATCACGTTGTAGTTCAGCTCGCGCGAGAGCGACTCCCACAGCTTGAGCGAGTGCTCGTAGAGCGCCGCACTTTCGTCCCACAGGTAGTTGGAGCGGACGATGGTCGTGTTGCGGCCGGTGTTGCCGCCGCCGAGCCAGCCTTTCTCCAGCACCGCGACGTCGGTGATGCCGTGGTTCTTCGCGAGGTAATAGGCCGTCGCGAGGCCGTGGCCGCCGCCGCCGATGATAACGACGTCGTAGGCGCGTTTGGGGTCCGGGCTGCGCCATTGTCGGGACCAACGGTCATGGCCGGTGAAAGCGTTGCGGGCAAGGGTCCAGGCGGAGAATTTTTGCATGGGTCGGCGCGGGCACTCGGTTCAGATCGCCCGTGGGACGGGCTCCTACCTGGCAGGTTTAAACGCCGGGAGATCTTGTGGATAGAACGCCCCCGACAGGGGCGGGAGTAGAAATGCGACATGGGTGCTTTCGTTGACACCGGCGGGGGCGCTCTGCAGACTCGCGGCATGAAGATGGCACCCGCGCAGACGCTCAGCGATGCGCCGCGGCTCAAGGTCGGCGTGGTCATGCTGCGCAATTTCACGCTCCTGCCGTTTGCCGGTTTCATCGACGTGCTGCGGCTCGCGACGGACGACGGCGATCTCAGCCGGCAGCGCGCCTGCCGCTGGACCGTTATGAGCAGCAAGGGCCAGCGGGTGCGCGCGAGCTGTGGTACCGGGGTACAGGTCGATGCGGCGTTTCGCGATCCCCGCGATTTCGATTACCTGGTGATCGTCGGCGGGCTGTTGCACGAAGCCCCGCAGGCAGACGCGGCCACCGATCGCTACCTTCTTCGCGCCGCGGAAGCCGGTGTGCCCCTCGTCGGGCTCTGCACGGCCGTCTTCACGCTGATTCGGCTGGGCCTCATGACCGGCCGCCGGTGCTGCGTCTCCTGGTATCACTACTGGGATCTCAAGAAGACCTTCCCCGATGTGACGCCGATCGCCGATCACCTGTTCGTGGTCGACGGTCCGCGGATCACCTGCGCCGGCGGCACCGGCGCCGTCGACCTCGCCGCCTGGCTCGTCGCGCGTCACCTCGGCCGTGCCGTAGCGGACAAGGCGCTGCATATCCTGCTGGCAGAGGCTGCAAGGCCGGCGAACGCGCCGCAGCCGCACGTCGTGATCGACCGCCACGCGCGCGACCCGCGGCTGGAAGAAGCCGTCAACTTTATCGATCAGAACCTGGCGCAACCGCCGCGTATCGAGGACGTCGCGAGGCGGGTCGGCCTTTCGCGCCGCCAGCTGGAGCGGCTGTTCCGCGAGGAGTTCGGCGTGTCGCCCTGGAAGTATGCGTTGGGCCGCCGCCTGCGGCAGGGGCACCTGCTCCTGACCCAGACGGGGCACTCGATCACCGAAATCGCGCACGAATGCGGCTTCGCCGACGCGTCGCACTTCTCCCGCCACGTCCGGACCACCTTCGGCGCGCCGCCGCAGACGGTACGCGACGCCGCGCTTGCCGCCGCTGCTTCGGGAACCGACCGTGTTTGAGACGGCGCCGGACCAGCTACCGCAGAAAATCGCTTTCCTGCTGCTTCCGGATTTCTCGATGATGGCGTTCACGTCATCGGTCGAGCCGCTGCGCGCCGCGAATCGCCTGAGCGGCAAGACCCTTTACTCGTGGCGCACCTTGAGCATCGACGGCAATCCCGTCCAGGCCAGCAACGGCATCGTCATCGTGCCGGACGGCTCGATTCACGATGAGCTGGACGCGAAGACGCTGTTTGTCTGCGCGGGCATTCGGGCGGAGCGCTTCGGCGACAAGACCGTCTTTGGCCGCCTCAGGGAGTTCTCGCGCCGCGGCGTCGCGCTGGGCGGGGTCTGCACGGGATCGCTTGCGCTTGCCCGCGCCGGCCTTCTGGACGGCTATCGCTGCACGATCCACTGGGAAAACATGGAAGGCTTCGTCGAGGATTTCCCGAAGCTGCAGATCACGGCCACCCTCTTCGAGATCGACCGCGATCGCTACACCTGCTCGGGTGGCACCGCGCCGCTCGACATGATGATCTACTCGATTTCGCGCGACTTCAGCGACAAGCTCGCGATCGGCGTAGCCGAGCAGATGCTGCACAGTTTCGTCCGCCAGCCGCACGATGCGCAGCGAATGTCGATACAGTACCGCACGGGCATCAGCAACCCGAAACTGCTGGCGGTGATCGCGTACATGGAGGCCTATCTCGAGTCGCCGGTCACTCTCGCGGAGCTTGCGAACTCCGTGAAGCTGTCGGTGCGGCAACTGGAACGGCTGTTCCGGCAGCACCTCGGCAAAACGCCCACCCGTTACTACCTCGAGCTCCGGCTGCAACGGGCGCAGCTGCTGCTGCGGCAGACCAGCATGCCCATCCTGCAGGTCGCGGTCGCCTCGGGCTTCGCGTCGGCCTCGCATTTCGCGCGCTGTTACCGCGAATTCTTCGAGTGCGCGCCGCGCGCAGAGCGCGCGCAGTACGAGGCGGCGAAGCATGGCGAGCAAGCGGAGCGCGAAGCGGTTTACGCGACGGCGCGCTACGCGGAGTAGGAGCCCGCCTCACGGGCGACCCGACGTAATGGCCAAGTCGTCCTTGAAACGGGCGCCTACAGGGATCAGTGCTGGTCCGCGACCGTTTCGGCGTGCTTCAGCTCTTTTGCCAGGCGCTTGGATTCCTCGGCGCGAGCCGAGGAGAAGCGCGCCAGCATCAGGTAAAGCGCGGGCGTGAGGTAAAGGGTGAAGATCGCCGCGAGGCCGAGCCCCCCGAACACCACCCAGCCGATCGAGGAGCGCGCCTCCGAGCCGGCCCCGCCCGAGAGAATGAGCGGCAGGCCGCCCAGCACGGTGGCAATCATGGTCATTGTGACGGGTCGCAGCCGGACGGCGGCGCCGGCTTCAACCGCTTCGCGGATCGCCATGCCGCGGTCGCGCAGCTGGTCGGCGAACTCGACCAGCAGCACGCTGTTCTTCGCCATCAGCCCGATCAGCAGCACCAGTCCGATTTGCGAATAGATGTTGACCGACGTGCCGGTGAGGAACAGCGCGATCACCGCCGCCGCAACGCCGAAGGGAACGATGAGCGTCACGACCACCGCACTGGTGAAGCCCTCGAACTGCGCGCACAGCACGAGGAACACGACCGCGAGCGCGATCGCGTAGGTAATCGCGACCTCGCGCGACGTTTCCTCGAGGGTCGCCGCCTCGCCGAGCAGTACCATGGAAATGTTGTTCGGCAGCATTTCGTCGGCCAGCACCCGGAGATCGTCGACAGCCGACTGCAGCGGATAGTTGCCGACGAGCTGCATGTCGATTTCGATCGCACGCCGCTGCGCCTGGCGATCGAGCTGCGCCGCGACCCCCTCCTCCTTCAGCGAGACCACGCTCGACAGCGGGAGCAGCCCGCCCGATTCCGTGCTCACGTAGAGGTTGACGAGGTCGGTGGGATCGTTGATGTCGCCGCTGCTCGACTCGAGCAGGATGGGCACCGCCTCGTCCTCGATGTTCAGGTCCACCAGTTCGTCGCCGTCGATCATTGCGCGGAGCGTGGTGGCGAGATTCTCGAGGTCGATGCCGAGGTCGGCCGCGCGGCGGCGGTCGATCTCGACCGAGAGCTGCGGCTGCGTCGGGTCGTAGGATACCTCCGGCTGCTCGATGTTCGGCAGCCGCTCCTCGATCGCCCGCACGAACTCCTGGGTCGCCTCGAAGATCACGTCGTAATCGTTGCCGATCAACGCCACCTCCAGCTCGCCCCCGTCCCGGCGGAGGTCGAGGCTGTTGGTGCTGGAGACCGTCACCCTCGCGCCGGGAATCTGCGACAGCGGCCCTTCGAGGGATTCGATGATCTCCTGCTGGCTCTGCTCACGCTCCTCCCAGTCGACCAGCGGCACGGTGACGCGGGCGCGGTTCGGATCCCACCCGCCGATGACGGTGAACAGGGATCTGGCGACGCCGTCATTCACCAGCGGCTGCAGAATCGCTTCTATCTTCTCCGCCTGACGGTCCATGTAGCCGATACCGACGCCGTCCGGCCCCTGCGCCATGACGTGGATCAGGCCGCGGTCTTCGGGCGGGATGAGCTCTTTGTCGAGGGTCCGGAACAGCCCGAAGGCGCCGGCGGCAAACAGGAGCGCCACTGCGATCGGGATCACGGGATGATCCAGGGAGAACGCGAGTGAGCGCCTGTAGAACTCCTTCAGCCGCGAGCCGACAGCAACGATCCCCCGGCGAATCCCGTGATCCTCGCCCTGCGCCGGCAGGCGCGATGCCGCGGCCGGCACCAATGACAGGGATACGAAGGAAGATATCGCCACGGCCACGGCCATGACCGCGCCGAATTCCCTGAACAGGCGACCGGCGGTGCTCGGCAGGAAAGCGATCGGCACGAACACGGATACCAGCACCGCCGTCGTCGTGATGACGGCAAAGAAGACCTGGCGAGTGCCGAGCACCGCTGCCGCACGCGCGCCGAGCCCTTGCGAACGCCGGCGCTGGATGTTCTCCAGCACCACGATCGCATCGTCGACGACGAGGCCGGTCGCGAGCACCAGCGCGAGCAGAGTCAGGATATTGATGGAGAAACCGAACAGCCAGATCGCGGCGACCACGCCTATGAGCGAAATCGGGATCGCCATGCTCGGCACCAGCGTCGCGCGCAGTGATCCCATGAACAGGTAGATGGCGGCGATGACGATCAGCACGGTGAAACTCAGCGTGAACAGGACTTCTCCCACTGCGCTGCGAATGAACACCGCGTTGTCATCCGTGATGACGAGCTCGAGCTCCCCGAACCGCTGGTTGAGCCGCTCGACGGCCCGATGCACACCGTCCGATATCTCTATCGTGTTCGACCTCGCCTGGCGCACGACACCGAGGCCCATGACCGCGCGCCCGTCGAGCCGCGTGAAGGCCGTGGCATCCTCCGGCCCGAAATAGACGTTGGCGACGTCGCCGATCCGGACGTTGCCGTCGATGATGATGTCCGCGGCCTGGTCGGCGGTGATCACCGATGCGTCCGCGCGAACGATCAGCTCCTGCTCTGCCGAGCGGAAGCTGCCCGCGGGGACGTCGAACGGCGCCTGCCGCAACGCCTCCGCGACGTCGGTGACGGAGAGCCCGTAACTGGTGAGCCGTAGCGGGTCGACGACGACGCGCAGCATGCGCTGCCGCGCGCCGAAGAGTTGCACGTCGGCAACGCCTTCGATGGAGATGAGCTCCGGCACGATGTCCTTCTCGACCACGCGCGTGATCTCGTCCTCCATCAGCGTGTCGCTCAGGACGGCGATATTGACGATCGAGTCGGAGTCGTCGTCGGCCTTGACCACCACGACCTGTTCGATGCGGTCAGGCAGCTCGCGCATGACACGGCTGACCGCCTCCCGGACGTCCGAGGCGGCGCTGTCGAGATCGATGCCGGGCTGGAATTCGATACGCATCCGCCCCTCGTTCTCCTCGGAGGCGGAGTTGATGTTGTAGATGCCGGAGACGCGCGCGACCGCGCCTTCGAGGATGCTGATTACCTCCGCATCCATGGTTTCGGGCGAGGCGCCGGGGTATTCCGCGCGCACGCTCACGATCGGGCGGTCGACGTCCGGCAGCTCGCGAATCTCGACGGCGAGCAAGGCCGCGATGCCGCACAGGAGGATCAGTAGGTTCACGACCAGCACCAGCACCGGGCGCCGAATGGAAAGGCTCGGCAGGTCGTTCACCTGCCCGACAGGGGACTCGCCCGCGGAGTCGTCGAAACCGGCGTTCTCCAGGTCCTTGTCGGAGTCCGTCATATCAGCCTGTGGGCAAGCATCTCGTGCATCCTGCCGGACCTAGTCCGTGCCGACCGCGGCCTGCCCGCCTCCGTCCAGCGCGCGATCCGCGAGGCTGGGCCGTTCGTAGGTCACTTCCATGCCTTCGCGCACGCGCTGGATGCCTTCGACGACGATGAGATCCCCCTCCTCGAGCACGGGCGACTCCACCAGCACGTGTCCCTGCTGCCGCTGCACGATGGAGACCGGCACGCGGTGAGCGCGATGATCGGCCACCGACCAGATGTAGGCGCCCTGGGCTCCCCACTGCAGGCCGGTCTCGGGGATCACGGGGTAGGGAATCCCGGGCAGGTCTACGGTGACGCGGAAACTCATGCCGGGCCGCAGCTCGTCGTCGCGGTTGTTCACGAGCGCGCGCGCCACGAAGGTCCGGGTGAGTGGATCGATGCGGCTTCCGATGTCGACGATTTCACCGAAGGCGGTCGGCTCGCGGCTGTTCCAGGTGGCGATCTCGACGTCGTCCTGCGTCGTCAGCCGGCCGATCAGGGTCTCCGGCACCTCGAAGCTGACGAGCAGTGCGCTGCGATCGTCGAGGGTCGTGATCATGGTATCGGGGTTCACACGGTCTCCCGGGTCCACGTCGGTAATCCCGACGTAGCCTGCGAACGGCGCTTCGATAGTGCGGTAATCGAGCGCTATCCGGGCGCGGTCGAGCTCGATGCGCGCGGCTTGTACAGCGCTCCGGGCCGCATCGAGTGCCGATGGCGTTACGGCCCCGCTGTCGCCGGTGCGCTGGTAGCGCTCGTAAAGGCGCTCGGCGTCGGCGAGCTGCACCTTCGCCAGGTCTACGGCGAGCTCCTCGTCCCGCTGGTCCAGCTCGATCAGCACGTCGCCTTTACCGACTTTCTGGCCGGGCTCGAAATTGACGGCGACCACCTCACCGGAGACGGCCGGGTGGATCGCGATCGACTGCACGGCGCGCGAGGTGCCGACGGCCTCCACCCGCGTGCGCTCGGCGTTGAACTCCAGCGGCTCCACGATCACCCGTACCTGGCGATCGCGATCGACCACCTCCGCGGCCATTTCATCGGAGCAGGCCGGCAGCACGAGCGCGCAGAGGGTGGCGCCGGCAAGCGCGAAGAGAGGTCGTTTCATGCAGGTACCGCTGGCAAACGTCATGGAAGCACAGGTTAGGACAGGCGAAACTCCGATTTTACTGCACTCGGTACTCGGAAGCCGTGACGAATTGCCGCTCTCCGGGCAGACGCGCTACATTGCTCCTCCGGATTTGGGAGACGCCAGTGACCGAGGAACTGTTTCGCGAGGACTCTTATATAAGGGAATGCAGTGCGAGCGTGGTATCGGCCGCCGAAGGCGGGATCGTGCTGGACCGCACGATCTTCTATCCGCTCGGCGGCGGCCAGCCCGGTGACACGGGCAAGCTGAGCTGGAACGGGGGCAGCGCCCTCATCGTCGATACGCGCTACGGCGAGAATCGCGAGATCCTGCACCTTACCGGGCCCGGCGCCTCGCTGCCGGCGCCGGGCGAGACCGTCAAGGCAACGATCGACTGGGACCGGCGCTATCGCCACATGCGCATGCATACCGCCCTGCACCTGCTGGGCGCCGTGCTGCGCTACGGCGTCACCGGCGGCAACATCGGCGTCGAGCGCAGCCGGCTGGACTTCGACATGGAAGAGGGCGTGGACAAGGCGGACGTATCCAGGCAGATGCAGGCGTACGTCGATGCCGGACATCCAGTCCGCTGCCGCTGGATCACGGACGCGGAGCTGCAGGCCCAGCCGGAACTGGTGCGGACGATGTCGGTACAGCCCCCGAAGGGCGCAGGGCGGGTGCGCCTGCTGGAGATCGAAGGCGTCGACCTGCAGCCCTGCGGCGGCACGCACCTGCGCTCGACGGCCGAGGTGGGGCGGGTGAGCGTCGCGAAAGTAGAGAAGAAGGGCCGGCGCAACCGGCGGGTGTACATCGAGCTGGATTGAAGGGGTCGCCCATGAGTCGGGCTCCTACAGAGTTGGCACGCGCTCAGGCGATGCCGGTGCTGTGGGAGCCCGAATCGCGGGCTATCCGTTACGCCGCGCGGCCGAGCACGCCGGGCGGCACGTAATCGAAAATGAAGGTGATCCGGTCCTCCGCGCCCTTGTTCGCCACGCTGTGGTGCAGCTGGTTGTTCAGCTCGTAGGCCTGGCCCACCTCGAACCGGTAAGGCCTGCCGTCGATGATGAACCGGACGCGCGGGTTGGTCGTGATCGGCACGTGAATACGGTGCCCGTGATGGAACGACGGATGCGAATCGCGGTGCGGCCGGATCTTGCCGCCCACCAGCAGCTTTGCCGCCATCGCGCGGATGATGCTGCCGCCTTTCGGATAGCAGCGGTCAATGATGTCGTGCATGACCGGCACCGCGACCTCCGCCAGCCGGTCCCAGCCC